>JAFGLK010000610.1 GCA_016928125.1 Anaerolineae bacterium | reverse complement strand
GGCCACCTGCGACGAGATGCGCCGCCTCTGGGAGGGCGAGTAGCTTGTAGCCTGACCAGGTCCCCGGCACCTGGCAGGTGGCGGGGACCTGGCGCGCGGGACCTACCGCGCAGGCGGCCGCGGGATGAGCACGGGCGTGCGCGCCTTGTAGGCCTCATAGTCCTCCTGGCCGCCCCAGCGCTCATCTGCGCGCCTCTCCAGGATCGGCACGCCGCTGATGCGCGTCAGGAGCAGCGTCACAAACACGGGCGAGATCAGCGTGACCCACTGCCAGCCCCGCAGGACGGGCAAGGCGATGATGACCACGCCCACCCAGAGTGTGATCTCGCCAAAGTAGTTGGGGTGGCGCGACCAGGCCCACAGGCCGCTCTGGATGAAGGTGCCCTTTTTCGTGGGATCGGCGCGGAAGCGGCTCTTCTGGGCGTCGGCCAGGGCCTCGATGCCAAAGCCAGCGATCCAGACCAACCCGCCGATCAGGGCGAACCAGCCCAGGGGCTTGCGCACGGTGGTGGTGATGCCGGCCAGCGCCGCGGACAGCGTAAAGGTCACCCACAGGCCCTGCAGCGTCCAGGTGTTGAGGAAGCGGATGAAGGAGCGTTTGATCTCGTCAAAGCGGGCGTCCTTGCCTGTGTGGAGCACGCGCAGGAAGAGGTAGGTGCCCAGGCGGCCCGCCCAGATCACCACCAGGATCAGGAGCAGGATCGAGCGCCCATCCACCACCGGGCTGAGCAGCACCGCCATGATCGTCACCGAGATGTAGGTCAAGCTGCCGGTGAGATCGTAGAACCGCTCAGTCCGCAGAAGATAGGCCGCGACAAAGCCCACCCACTGAATGACAAAGATCACCCCGACGGCGAGCGCAAAGATGGGCATCCCCAGGGCGGTCGCGCCGCCCTGGCTGCCGGCCAGGGCCATCCCCACCGCCGCCAGGATCACCACGGGAAAGGCGATCCACGCGTTGCGATCCGACTTGTCCATGCAGCCCCCCTTTTCTCCGGAATGCAGCGTGAGCGCGGCGACCAAAGCGGCGCGGCCATCTGGCGGCTAACCGCCTCCAGCACAGGGCGACTGACCCCTGCCGAGGCAAACACCAGACGACCCAAGCCGACGATCACAGGATACTCGATCGCGCGCTCGGCTGCAATCAGGTCCAGTCGAGGGAGGGCGGAGTGGCACTCCGACCGATGGGGTGGGCTATTCCTCGTCAAAGCCGTCCTCGGCCGGGCCGAGATCGTCGGCGAGCAGCGCGGCGTCGTGGTCATAGTAAGCGCGGATCTCGGCCGCGTCGCGCAGGAAATCGAGTCGCCCGATCTCGACGCGCTTCACCGGCAGGCCGGTGCGTTGGCGCAGGTCGGCCAGGAGCAGCTCACGGTGCTCGGGCGTGATCAGCCCGATGCGGTCATAGGTGATGCGGCTGCTGGCCTCGTAGCGAAAGCCCCAGCCGCGCTCCAGCGCGTACATCACGGCGATCACCAGGCCATCGGCCACCACAAGGTACCAGATGGCCCCAACCGTGTTGAGCATCGCGTTGACCACCGGCAAGGCGATGATGATGAACAGATAGGTCATCTCGCGGATCGGCAGCGGGTCGGTGCGGTAACGCAGCACCGAGAAGATGGCAAAGAGCCCAAAGCCCACGCCCACCCCCAGATCCGCCGACCGGAGCAGCGCCAGGACGAAATAGATCATGGTGTTAAAGGCCAGGAAGGTCAGCACATACTTTTTCTCGTGGGTGCGCGGGTAGTAGATGCCGCGCACGATCAGCACGGCCACCAGCAGGTTGACCGCTGCGCCCAACACGAAACGAACGAACTCGCTATCCATGTCGCCCTCCTCGCATAACGGCATTCACCCGCCGGAGCACGGGCTTGAAGCGGTTGTGCTTGATCTCTGGCCAGAGCAGGGCCGTGCCGATGCAATACTTGCTGAACCGGGTGGGGTGTAGATCCAGAGCCCGCAGTTCCGCCACCAGCCCCGAGTTGCGGTCGGGGCGCTCTTGCTTGACCTCTGCGATGACCGCCTGGCCCAGCGTGCAGCCCCGGCGGCCGGCGTAGAAACAGACGTCCAGGTCGAAGGTGGCTCGCTCGGGGCGACTCACGCTCACCAGCGTGAGGCGCGAGAACGAGTTGGTCAGCATGGGCTGGAGTGCGCCGGCGCTCAGCGGCGCCAGGCCATCCACGAACGCCTCGGCCTCGGGCGTGAGTTGGGCCAGCCACTCCTCCGTGGGAATGCGCTCCTTGACCGTCCTCCCTGGGCCGGTGCGCTGTTTGACCTCGAGGAACGACGCGCCCGAGTCGAGATAGGCGCGACTGCGCACCTTGAAGCGCTGAGAGCAACCCCGATGATGGCTCAGATAGAGCGTCCGGTCGGGCGTGTCGAAATAGAGCGTACGGTAGCGGTTGAGGCGCACCCCGCCCACGTGCAGCAGGCAATAGTCGGCGGCCAGGGCGGCCAGCACCGCGCGCAGTTGGGCCGCGCTGAGCAGGTATTTGGTATCGTAGCGCCGCATGAGCGCCACGCCGTCCATCTGGTTGAGGCTGATGGGCGCATAGTGCGCCAGCAGCGGCCTGAGCTCCGCCTCACGGCGGGCCGCGGGCCTTGCCGCGATGCGCTGGTTCGGGGCCGCAGCCATCGGGGCCTCGACCTGGATCGCGTAAGGTGCCTCTGCCTGCATACCCTTCACCTCGCTGCCTGTGCTTGAGCTGATCTTGTTTTCATTCTAGCCCAGGATTGTTCAGAGAATATGAAGGCCTGATTGGGGTCCTGTTTGCGAGAAGGGAGGCGGGCCTCTGGCGCCCAAGAGGCGCGTCTGCGCGCCGAAGAGAGGTCTCAGGCCCAGCGTGAGGTGGCTCCTCGCGCAGTGCGCTCATGGGAATGACAGAGCCGCGAGTCGAGAATTGACACCCGTATGCCCCCATGCTATGATGCGTCTGGAAATGCCGGGATTCTCTCGGGTCTCTTCCCGGGAGCCCAAACAGGCATTTCACGGAAGCGGGGCCATGGCCAAGCACGTCACCCTCAAGCAGGTAGCCGAAGCGGCGGGCGTCTCGGTGCAGACGGTCTCTCGCGTGGTGAACGGGCGCCCCGACGTGGCCGACGAGACCCGCGAGCGCGTGCAACAAGAGATCCAGCGCCTGGGCTATCAGCGACAGGGACGCCCTGGAGTGGCCGGACATGCGGGCCAGCGCACCTTGGGCCTGGTGACCTGTCCGATCAACGATGAATACCGCTCAGCCGTGATCACGGGCGCCGAGCGCGAGGCGCGGCGACGCGGCTATCTGTTGATCCTCTCCGTCACGAGCGGCTCGCCGGACGAGGTGCCCACGGTCTGCGACCTGCTTCTGGCGCAGCAGACCGCCGGCATCTTGCTCTTCGTGCCCAGCCCCATCTCGGGACGCAGTCTGGTCTGTCCCGTGCCGCTGGTGACGCTCGCCTACCCCGTCGATTCGCCCCTGGCCGTGAACGTGGATGTGAATAACATCGAGGGCGCTTACATGGCCGTGCGACACCTCACCGAGCTGGGTCATCGTCGCATCGGTGTGGTGGCCGGCCCCACAGGCTGGAAGGCGGCCGCGGACCGCGTCGAGGGGGCGCGACGGGCCATGGCCGAGGTCGGCAGGGAGCTGGATGCGTCCTGGACCCGCCACGCTCAGGACTGGGCCCTCGACTCGGGCTCTACGGCCGCGACAAGCCTGCTGGAGCGCCATCCCGAGCTCACGGCCCTTTTTTGCCACAGCGACATGCTGGCGTTGGGGGCCTACCGCGCGCTGCGCGAGCGCGAGCGCGTCATCCCCGATGACGTGAGCGTGGTCGGCTATGATGACCTGCCGCTCTGTGGCTATGTCTCGCCGCCCCTGACCAGCGTGAGCCAGCCCAAGGAGGGCCTGGGACAGATGCTGGTTCAGTTCCTGATCGACGCCGTGGAGCACGGCGCCCTCAGTGAGCACGACGTCTTGTTGACACCCACCCTGGTAGAGCGCCAGAGCACCTGCGTCGCTCACCAGCATGCAGCCACAAGAGGCGTTGTTCGGACAAGCCCAGATTGAGAGAGGAGGAAGAGGTTCGGAGAAACTGTGCAGTGTGTTGCAGGCCAGTGCAAGCCAGGTGATACGTCTATCAAGCAAATTGGAGGAGACACGAAATGAACTTCAGGAATATGACCCGTCGTGAGCTATTGGAGGCCTCTGCGCTGACGGCTGCGGCCGGCGTGCTGGCCGCCTGCCAGCCCAAGGTGGTGGAGGTGGAAAAGGTCGTCACCCAGGTCGTCAAAGAGACCGTGGTGGTCACCGAGGAAAAGATCGTCAAAGAGGCCGTTGAGGTCGAGAAGGAAGTCACGCGCATCGTCGAGAAGCAGGCCGAGGCGGCGCCGCGCGAGCCAACCACCATCGTGGTGATGTACCAGCGCAACGAGTTCTCAGAGGCCGAGCAGGCCATCTTTGAGGAAAAGTATGCGCCCTACAAGGTCGAGTATCTCGACAACGACCTGACCAAGCTGATGGCCATGCTGGCCGCGGGCAACCCGGTCGACTTTTTCCGCATCTATGGCGTCAACACGCCCGCTTACGTCACACGCCGCATCGCCAGGGACCTGACCGACTATTTCGAGACCAGCACCAAGGTTCCCGTGAGCGATCTGATGCCCGTGAACGACATTTTCATGTACCAGGGCCGGCGCTATGGCATGGTCAAGGACTGGTCGCCCGACTTTTCGATCTTTGTCAACAAAAAGCTCTTTGGCGAGGCGGGGGTCGCCATCCCGTCTGATGAGGAACCGACCCCCTACCAGACCTGGCGCGAGCTCTCGTCCAAGCTGACCAAGAAGGAGGGAGACCGCATCCTGGTGTTCGGCACCGACTTTACGCCGCACACCAATGTGCT
>JAFGLK010000609.1 GCA_016928125.1 Anaerolineae bacterium | reverse complement strand
CTTGGCGAAGCTCCGTGTAGCCCTCGCCATCGGGGTTCACTTTGCCGATGGAGGTCAGATCGATGCCCGTGACCTTCAGGGTTGTGCTGGGTACGATATCCTCGTACAGGAGGCTCGCCGATTTCCCCTGTAGATCCGCCACGATCTGGGCAGCGGTGATCCTGGCCTGACTGAGCGCGGCCGGGATGATGCACCAGAGCACCGGGCCGAACTCGGTCACATCGCCGACGGCATAGATATGGGGATCGCTGGTCTGTAGCCTGTGATCTACAAGCACGCCGCGACTGCAGGCCAGGCCAGCTGTTTTCGCCAACTCGATATTGGGCCGAACCCCAGCAGAGACGATCACCATCTCCGCGTCGATGTGCGAACCACTCTTCAGGTGGATGCGGCGGACCCTATCGGGACCCTCGATGCGCGTACACACATCGCCCGTCACGATCTCGATGCCGGCGCTCTCGATCGCGCGCTCCAACACGGCGGCCCCCTCCCGATCGAGTTGTCTGGGGAGCAGCCAGGGCAGCATCTCGACCACACATACCTTCACGCCCCGAGCGCGTAGCGCGGCCGACGTGTCAAGCCCCAGCAAGCCTCCTCCCAACACGACCACACGCTCCGTCTCTGAAAGGCGCTGGAGGATGGCCAGGGCGTCATCCATGGTGCGCAAGCTGAACACCCCATCGGTATCCGCGCCATCGATCGGCGGGATCCAGCTATGGGCGCCTATGGCCAGAAGCAGCCGATCGTAGGCCTCACTGCTCCCATCGCCGAATACGACGCGCTGCGCCCTGGGGTCAATCTCGGTGGCACGACGGTCGAGGGCCGTGTGGATCTGACGCTGCTCGTACCAATCTGGGGGATAGAAAGCCATCTCCTCGGCTCTCACCTTCCCCGCCAGCAGATCGATCAGGCGAGGCCTGGGATAGTAGGGATAAGGCTCCTGAGAATAGATGCTGATGTCGATGGAAGGATCACTTTCGGCCACATAGCGAGCGGTGGTCACACCCGCAACGCCGTTGCCGATCACGATCAATCGCGGCATGCTCCATCCTCCTATTCGGCCGTGATCCCTCTCATTTGCGGGCGTTCGTGGGGCCTGAGAAGCGCAGTGGGCCCACGTGGGTCCAGGTAACATGGGGCCAAGGAATCACAGATAGCCATCGCACCGGCCATGCTGGGCCAGGTGGGCAGCCCATGGGAATGGCCCCAGCGCCAAGGTGATGCAACCAGAGCCAAGGCTGCATGCCCTTGGCTCTGCTGCAGGCAATGCGCCTTGCCTAAGCCATTTTCTCGAACATGTCCTTCGCGGCCCCGCATTCTGGGCATACCCAGTCATCGGGGATATCCTCGAACGCCGTGCCAGGGGCGATATTCCCATCAGGGTCGCCCACTTCGGGATCATAGATGTAACCGCATACCAGACATTCCCACTTGGCCATGACGTGCCTCCTCCTGAGCAATTGGTGTGAAAGGATCAGTACATGGATGCGCTCGGTACGGTGAACGCCCCGCACCGGCTGACGGCCGATCAGTTGTCAGTGTAGACAATCTGCTCGTACAGGATCTCAACGCGATTCTTGTGCCCCAGCTCTTCGGCGGCCAGAAACTGAAACAGCTTGGTGGTTTCCTCATCCTCCGCCACCTCAGCGAGGGCAGCGTAAAGATCATGGCTGGCTTTCTCGCGCTTGCCGGCTACGATCAGAATGTCCTGAAAATCTGAGTTCGGCGTCAACGGCACCTCAACGAGATAGTCCGTGATCTTGAGGTCCGTCACCTTTTTCTGCTGCGCCCGAGAGATAGCCCTGAAGCGGTTACCGTCGAGAAGGGCCTGCAACCGATTGCGATGTCCGACCTCTTGCAGCGCGAGATCCCCGAGGATCTCTTTGGAATGAGGGGTGTCAACCATGGCGGCCGCCGAGTGGTAAAGGTTGTAGGCATCGATCTCGCGTTGGATGGCGACTTGAAGTATCTCGCGAATCGCATTGTCACTCATGCTCGCACTCAGCTCCTCTCTGTCGGTCGGTTTTCACACGGCTGCATTGTAAGGGAATCCAGTCTCATCGTCAAGCTTTGGCTAGACAGGCAAGAGCAGGCGTTCTTTTTAGCAAATGCGCGGCAACTGCTCGCCTGCGAGCATATGGAGGACGCGACGGGTGCCCAGCGGGGTGCGGAGGACCACTCGCCCTGGATGTTCGGGCACCACCTGACCGATGAGAGTGGCCTCCAGGCCATATGGATGGGCTCGCATGGCCTCAAGGACGACCGGCGCGCTTTGCGCGGGAAGCATGGCCACCAGCTTGCCCTCGTTGGCGACATAGAGCGGGTCCAGGCCCAGGATCTCGCTGGCCGCGCTGACCGGCTCATGCACAGGCACGGCCCCCTCCTCGATCTCGATTCCCACCCCAGACTGCGCCGCCAGTTCGTTCAGCGTCGTGGCCAACCCGCCACGGGTCGGGTCTCGCAACACATGCACATCAGGGCTCGCGCGCAGCATATCGCGCACCAGCGTGTGAAGCGGGGCACAGTCGCTGCTCAATGCGCCTTTGAGTCGGAGACCTTCGCGCTGGGTCATCACGGCCAGGCCATGGTCGCCGATGGCCCCACTGAGCAGCACCACATCGCCCGGTTGCGCCGCCGCGGCCGATATGTGCACCCCCTCTGGCACCACGCCGATGCCCGCCGTGTTGATAAAAAGCCCATCGGCGCTGCCGCGCTCCACGACCTTTGTGTCGCCGGTGACAATGGCGACCCCCGCCTCGCACGCCGTCGCCGCCATAGAGCCCACGACGCGCTCCAGATCGGCCAGGGCAAGGCCCTCCTCAAGGATGAATCCCGCGCTCAGATAGAGTGGGGCGGCGCCCCGCATCGCCAAGTCGTTGATGGTTCCGCACACAGCCAGCTTGCCGATGTCGCCCCCTGGGAAGAAGAGCGGCTGGACCACATACGAGTCGGTGGTAAACGCCAGGCGGGCGCCTGCATCGCCCAGGGCGCCGAGCAGATCGATCAAGGTGGCATCCTCAAGGGCGTTCAGGGCGGGGTTGTCAAAGTGTTTGAGAAACAGCTCAGCCACCAAGGCATGCCCGAGCGTGCCGCCACTGCCATGCGCCAGCAGGACAATCCTATCTGCCATCAATCGAGCGTCTCCCCATAGCGATAGTGAGCAGCGCACGACCCCTCGGCGGAGACCATGCAAGGGCCGATGGGGCGCTCGGGTGTGCAGACTCGACCAAAAAGCGGGCATTCGGGCGGCTCGATCAGGCCCCGCAATACGTCGCCACAGCGACAGGCTTGATGTGGTGCGCTGGGCTCAGCCACAGGCAGGGGGAGATCGAACGCAAGACGCGCATCGTGTGCGGCATAGTCGCTGCGCAGGGCGAGCCCGCTGGCGGGGATGCGACCCAGCCCACGCCAGTCGGCGGAAGCGATCTCAAATACGCGGGCCATCAACGCTTGAGCGACCTGGTTTCCGTCGGCCGTTACACTCCTGGTGTAGGTGTTCGCCACCGACGGCTGGCCCGTGCGATGGGCTTGCACGAGCGATTTCACAGCCTGCAAGATGTCGAGCGGTTCAAAGCCAGCGACGGCGCATGAGATGCCATACGTGTCGGGCAGGAAATCCCAGGCGTGCCAGCCGGTGATCGCCGTGACGTGCCCGGGGCCGATCACTGCGTCGACGCGCACCTCGCCCGCATCCAAGATGGCGCGCATGGCCGGCGGGGTCAGTTTGTGCACCGAATAGACATAGTAGTTGTGGATACGGCTCTCGCGGGCCTGCAGCAACGAGGCGGCCACGGTCGGCGCGGTGGTCTCAAAGCCGATGCCCAGCATCACCACCGCACGAGCAGGGTCCTGGCGCGCCAGATCCAGGGCATCCAGAGCCGAATAGACGATGTGCACGTCTGCACCCTGGGCGCGGGCCTCTTGCAGGCTCGAGCGTGTGCCCGGCACGCGAATCATGTCCCCAAATGTGGCCACCGTCACATGAGGCAGATGCGCAAGCGCGATGGCCGCATCGATATCGCTATCGGCGGTGACACACACAGGACATCCAGGCCCCGACATCAGCCGAACCTTCCGGGCCAACGCCTGGCGAATGCCATAGCGCATGATGGCGTGGGTGTGGCCCCCGCAGAACTCCATGATCTGCACGGAACCCTCGGCCGCGGCGCGGATCTGCGAGATCAGGCCCCCTGCCAATTGCGGATCGCGAAAGGCGAGGTCATATCTCATGCGTCTTGTTCGCGAGCGGCCTCTTCCATCTCCGCCAGCTCTTCCATCTCTGCCAACAGGGCGAGGGTTTTTTGCGCTTCCTCCTCGTCCAGCACGCTGATGGCAAAGCCGGTATGAACCAGCACGTAATCGCCCTCTCGCGCCTCAGGCGTGAGCATCAGGCTCACCTGGCGCAGGACGCCGCCCAGCTCAACCTGAGCCATGACGCCATCGATCTTTTGTACACAGAGTGGAATGGCCAGACACATGCTCCGGTTCTCCTTTGTGAGCTCAGGTGCGGATCGGATCCGCTTGAGCCAGGTGGGCGATAGCAGCTTGGCCCAAGGCGATCCCGCCATCGTTACAGGGCACCTGGCGGTGAGTCAGCACCTCAAAGCCCAGTTCGCGTAGACGCGGCACGGTCAGCCTGAGCAAGAGGCGATTCTGGAAACAGCCGCCGCTCAGGGCCACGGTATCGAGGGCCGTCTTCTGCCGCAGGCGCTCGCAGGTCTCGACGATGAGCTCTGCCAGACTGAGATGAAACCGCCAGGCGATCTCGGGCCTGGACACGCCGGCGCGCAGATCCGCCAACAGACCCTGCCAGAAGGGACCGAGATCGAGCACGAGGGTATCGGCTGGCGGCCCCTGCCACCGACCCCAAGTCGGCGAGCCTTGTTCCTGGACCAGGCCAAAGGGGTATGGCTCCGTGCCAAGATCGTGGGAAGGAGCGTGAGAGGCGGCCAGGGCTTGCTGCTCCAGTTCGATAGCCGCTTGCGCCTCATAGCTCGTCTCCTGGCTCACGCCGATCAGGGCCGAGACGGCATCGAACAGCCGGCCCGCAGAGGAGGTCAAGGGGCTGTTCAACCCCCTCTCCACCATCCGGGCAATCACCTCACGCTCCGCCTG
>JAFGLK010000608.1 GCA_016928125.1 Anaerolineae bacterium | reverse complement strand
TGATCACCGAGCGCCGCCACGCCCCCGTGCTGGCGGATCGTGCGGACAGGGTCGAGATCGTGGCTCTGTCCGACCTTTCAGCAGAGCGCATGGCGCTGATCGGGGACATGGTTGGTGTGCCACGAGCACACCACTATCAGGACTTCCAGGAGATGCTGGGCCGGGAGGCGCTGGATCTGGTGCATATCTGCACTCCGCATCACATCCACGAAGAGCAGGCGGTGGCGGCCATGCAGGCTGGGGCGCACGTGCTGCTCGAAAAGCCCATTGCCACAGATGTGGACCAAGTGGACCGCATGATCGCTGCCTCACGGGCCACGGGCAAGAGACTCACCGTCAGCCATAACCAGATCTTTTCTCCCACCTCGCAGGCAGCCAAACGCCTGGTCCAGGGGGGCGAGATCGGCGACCCGTTCCTGGTTCGCCTGGAGGGCTTTGGCGGCTATCGCGTTGTAGGGCGGGGCATGGACCCAGCGTGGCGGGCCGATCCCTCGGTGAGCGGGGGCGGGCCATTCATCGACAGCGGCTTTCACTCGGTGTACAAGGCCGTGGACTGGATCGGCTCTCCAGTGGCGCGCGCCTATGCCCGCATCGGGACGTACGTGGCCGATATTGCCACCGAGGACATGGCCGTGGTCCTGCTCGAGCACGAGAATGGGGCTACGACCTCGATCCAGATCGGCTTCTGCGCCCCGGGCGGCGCGGTGGGCATGCAAGAGATCTTTTGCACAAAGGGGCACATCCGCCTGGCCTACGGGCGTGAGAATCCGCTCTCGGTGTGGCGCAACGCCTCGGGAGCGTGGGATACTCCGGCGGTAGAGTCGGAGCCGCCGGACCGATTGGGCTTTCCACAGTTGGTGGACCTGTTCCTGACGGCGATCGAGAGCGGAGGGCCGGTCCCGGTTACTGCCGAGTCTTCGAGGCACATCCTGGCCGCCGTCAGGGCCGCCTACGAGTCGGGGCGAACCGGGCGGGTGGTGGATGTGGCCTGACTGCACGCCGCCCGGACAGGATTCAGACTAGTCGAACCTCTGCCGACCCGTCTCGTGCTTTTCGATCCAGGCCCAGTCGAACTCGACGCCCAATCCTGGTCCCTCGGGGGCAAACACGTTGCCATTCTCGTCGATCGCCTCCAGACCATCCTGGAAATTGGTGAACATTTGACTGTGAAAGGTGCCCTGATTGCAGGGATGCACTAGACCCATCTCGTAATAGTTGGTGTTGCGGATTGACGACATACAGTGACGTTGGGCTGGACCAGGGCCGTGCATCTCGATGTCGATGCCCAGCCCCTCGCATGCGTGAGCCAGCTTTATCACACCGGTGATGCCGTCATAGCCGATGTCGCCGCGGACAAAGTCGGTAGCGTCGGCCAGGGCGAAATCGACGTGTGGCTCGAGCGTACGCACGTGCTCGGTGAGCAGCAGCGGTGTCTTGAGCATTTGGCGCAGCTTGCGATGGGCGAATTGTGAGATACCGCCGTCTTTGTAAGGGTCCTCAAGCCAGAAGAACTTTTCTTCGTCACATGCCCAGCCGATCTTGAGTGCATCGCCAAAGGTGTTCAGCTCGCAAGCCGGATCGATGAGCAGGTCCATCTTGCCGCCGACGCGTTGGCCCACTGTGTGGATGTTGGCGATCTCTAGCTTGGTCTCCGAGTTGCCCCAACCGTGTATCTTGAACGCAGGATAGCCCAGCTCCAGGCAATGCTCGGCAAAGTCCGCATAGGCCTGCGGAGAATCAAGACCGCCGTTGTGGTCGCCGTGTGTTGTGCTGGCATAGCAGGGCAGTGGCTTGATATGGCCGCCAAGGAGCTCGAACACGGGCGCGTTATAGTACTTGCCGGCAAAGTCCCAGAGCAGCACGTCGATGTCGGCCATACCCATGCGCGCTTGTTGGCGCAGGGCGCGCTTGAGATCCTGATAGATCCGCTCACGCTCCAGAGGGTTCTTGCCCAGTAGATAGTTGCGGTAGCGCGCCTGGGCTACGAGTCCGGCGCCTGAGGCGACTTCGCCGGTCACACCAACGTTGGTGTACATGCGCAGCACTGAGCCCTTGCGTGGGATTGAGCTGCCTTTCTGGTACACGATGTTAAAGCCATTATAGTCGGTTCCCATATCCTCCAGTGGTGGCATATCGAACTCGATCACTTCAAAGCCGGTAATCGCGGGTTTCTGTGCCATGTACTTTTTCTCCAGAGTGTGCCATTGTTGAATGAAAGACAAACTGGTGCGCGGCGTCGCGTGTGTCCTGCGTGGGTCATTCGGTCTTGCGTGCGACCAGCAGTTGGTTGAGCAGTTCGCTGCGCGGCGGCACCAGCGTGAGCAGCCCTTTGCTCTCCAGTATCCTCTGTGTTTCCAAGATCTCGAACATCGCCGCCGACACCTCTGGTTCGGCCGAGATGGTCTGCATGGCTTCTCCGACGATTTTTGGCCGGATAGCCGCGGCTTTGGCGAATTCGACAGCCGCTTGCCGTTCGGCGGTGCTGGCGATAATGTTGACCTGGTTGGCGCCATCCTGCTTGATTGCCGACGTCACCTGACGCAGGCGGTTGACCACTTTGGCCTCGATCTGCTGGATCATGCCAATGTCGCGAAAGTGAACTTTGCGGATGTAGACCGAGCCGAGCTTGTAACCCCATTCGTGTGAGCGCGGCGAGACCTCTTCGCGCACAGTCCGGCTCATCGCGTGACGATCGACGA
>JAFGLK010000115.1 GCA_016928125.1 Anaerolineae bacterium | reverse complement strand
TACGAGTGAAAGTCGCCCCACGAGGTGTGGAACTTGCCGGTCATGCCCAGATGGTCGATCCCCAACGTGCGAGCATAGCGGGCCGCGGTGGGAAAATGGAGATAGCCCCAGCCACCGCTGGGCAGCGATTCCAGCTCCAGATGAGTATAGTTGTCCAGGATGGGGCGATGTTGCGGGCCCACATGCCCCGAGTTGTAAAAGATGAGCAGATCGGGGTTGTGGGCGTGAATGAGCGTCGTCATCTCGCGCTCAAAGCGCTGCAACACCTGGCGCCCGTAGAGCAGGCGGTCCTCGCGGTGCATCGGCTCAAGGCCCTGTTCCAGCATGCCCTGACGGCAATGCCAGCAGGAACAATCCCTCGCATCCACGATATCCAGCCAGAGTCCATCCACTGGCAGGGTCTCGATGACCTCTTGCACGTAGCCTTTGAGCCAATCGACGTAAGGCGTGTTCAGGCAGAGCAGATTCCAGAAGCCGGCCTCGTAAGGCCCCGTGTTGCCCTGGAGACGACCCTCGGGGGTGACCACGCGCCATTCCGGATGGCGCTGGGCCGTATAGTGGTCCCACTGTACCGTGATATAGACCGGCGTCTTGATGTCTCGCGTGTGACAGGCTTCGATCTGCTCCCGCAGCAGATCGCGGGTGAGATGGGGATGGCGACGCTCGGCGTAGCGCTCCGAGTCATGATAGATCCAGCCGTGATGACAACGCGCAAAGAGGTTGATCGAGTCTACCTGGGCGCGCTGCAAGGTCTGGGCAAAGGCCTCCCCGTCGAAATCAGAGCCAACGCCCGGGATGGCCTCGCTGGTGTGAAAGTCGAGATGGACCTGACGGAAACGGAGGGGCTCTCTCATGGGACCTCCTGACCGGATGTGGGATGGCGACCTCGGCGGCGCGGAACGGGAGTGGAGCACGGCTATTGTGGCGCAGCGCATGGGCGCGTGTCAAACGCGACGACGCGATGTGGGCAGACGGCGGGTGGCTATGGCGCCCGAGAGGCTCACCAGAAGGCGAGGGCGCGATGCATGCCGACGATGTACTTGCTATTTCTGGATACCGGCCATGGACAGGACGAGAGCAGATCGGACACGCGCCGGTGAAACCTGACGTCGGCCTTGATCTCCACGATCAGATCCTCGGTGGGCGGCGCGGCCAAGCAGAGATTGGGGGCCGGCTGCAGATACTGCTCATAGAGCTGAAGGCCCTGATCGAGGGTGATGCGCAGGTCGCCATCGGCCGAGCAGTAGTAACCTCGCTGGTAGGACACGATGAGCGTGGGACGATCCGACTCGACCAATCGACTGCGAAAGGCGGGCGTCGCGTCGGCACGGAGCCGCGCGAGCAGTTCCGCCCATGACAGGCTGGGAAGGTCTAGAGGCCCGGGCAGCGGCTGGATCTCCTTCCAGCCGAGTCGATGGATGCGCCGCTTGAGCTCCAGTTGGGTCTGGGCGCGATGATGCTCCTGACCATACCAGCGCAGACGCAACTTGGCGCGTTCACCGATGCCGCTCAGGTTAGCGTCTAGCCCGTCATGTGAGAGCGTGTCCAAGTAGAGGCTGTTCACCTGGCGTACGGGGTAGGCCTCTTGGAAGCACTCGGGGTGCAGCGTCATCCAGACGCGGACCTCAGGCAGGCGCCATGCAGGGCAGACCAGCTTGACTTCATAGCGGCCTCCGTGGCCCGGAGCCTCGGGCTGAGGCTGGCGAAATGAGAGCATGGTTAACGTCTCACAGGGACGTATGTGTCGAGCAGCAGACCCCCGCCGGGGATCTCCTGGCCGTCTGCGCCGTAGACCGGCAGGCGCTCTCCGCTCTGAAGCAGGTACATGCCCAGGTAGAGTCGATATTCGCCGGCCGGCAACTTGGTGGGGAGTTCGATCACTCGCAGTTCATCGATGGGCTCACCCACTGGCCAGCGCGTCGTCGGGAAGCGATTGTCGCGCGGCATGCTGTCGCGCTGGGCCACGCGCTCGCCGGTGGCTGCGAGGAGGTGGGTGAACACGGTATAGCTCCTGGAGAGGGGCGCGTCGGTGCGCCAGCGCAAGGTGAGATACAGACGTCCGCCGGCCCGAGGCGACTCGGGCACGAGATGATAGCCGATCAGATGGATGGAAGGCCCCAGGCGGTAATCGACCGGCGCCATCTCGCCGCGTGAGGCCAGGCGGGCATTCATGGCCTGCACGTCCAGCTCGAGCGGCAAGACCGGGTCGCCCTCGAGCACGACGCGACTACCGATCTGCGCCATGGCTGGGGCGCCTGTATCATGAAACTGCAGGCCACGGGCCTCGATCTCGGCCATGCCGTACGCTTCGTCCTCGAGATAGGCCGCCAGGCCGGCGATGGCTGCCGATTCGATGGTGCTGTCCTCGATCGTCACTCGCGACATGTCCTTGCTGGCCACGCCCAGCCCCACCTGAGCCAGGCTCAGCCCAGTTGCCCCCACCAGGCTGCCCTGACCGGCCACGATGGCCCGGTCGTGAATGCGCCTCATCTCGCTGTCTCGGAGCGTGACCTCGCTTCCCGTCAGATCGAGGGCGTCCCTGCCGATGTCGCGGAAGATGCAAGCGGACAGGTTGCCCTGGGCGAAATCGAGCACGATGGCCGAGGCTGCCTGATCCGATATCTCGCAGCCCTCGATGGCGAAGGTCGAGCGAGCGATATGCAGCGCGGCCGGGGCCTCACCGCCCGCGATCCGCAGCCGTTCGAGCGTGACGGGGCTTTCGTAGAAGGTGAGCCCACCCACCGTCGTCCAGCCCTCACGATTCACACCCGCCGCGCCCTCGATCTGGACGTTTCTCAACAGGGAGGGGGACGATTCTGCGGCACGCAGAACGATCACGCCTCCCCATAGCATGGCTGAGCCGTCCGCTTGGGACTGCGGGAGCAGGCGGATTGTGTCCGGTGCGGGACCCTCGAGCCGGAGCGGCCCGCTGGACAGCAGTACCGCCCCCCGGCCAAAGTGTAGCGTGGCCGGCCTGTCCGCCGAGAGACCATAGCCCTCTGGCAGGATCAGGTCGCCCTCGACATGCCACGTGCCTTCGCGCAAGGCGAGGCATGGCGCGCCCTGATCGGCGTGTGGGGCGGCCAGCTCCAGGAAGGGATGCTGCCCCAGCGCTTCCTCAACCGAGGGATAGCCGGGCAGAAGCGGAGCGCTCCGAGCCGCGGGGTAGTTGCGGCGCACCGCGATGAGGACCGGCTCCTCCACGCCGATAACAGCTGTGACGAGTTGGAGGGTGTCGTCCTGCGCCCCGTCCTGGTCCGCCAGCAGTTCCCGCGTCGCCTCTGGAGGCACCTCAAAGGTCACGTAGCGCGGCGCCTTCATCTGGGCTTTGCGCAGCACCACCAGCGGGGCTGCCTCCTTATGGGTCAGGTCTCGGTCATCCTCAGAGAGCCACTCGCGGGCCAGAGGGATCTCTCGGTCGCCGCAGCGCAGCGCATAGAGGGCGACAGGATAGCGCAGCACATTGCCCACCTGCAGTGAGAGGCCGGACGCATTCGCTTGGCTCGCAGCGCCCACCGGCTCAAAGGCGTACAACTGGTAGGCATAGACCGTGCGCACCCCATCGACAAAGACCCCGGCCAGCAGATTGGCACGCTGGGCCAGCGGCTCCCAGGGCGGCTCGAGCTCTTTCGCGTCGAACTCCTGGGCCAGGATATCCTGGAGTCGATCGAACTCCTGCCCATGGATCTGTCGGAGCTCCTGCAGGTATTCGCGTCGGCAGATGCGCTGCATCTCGTGCGCATAGGCCGCCATGATGGCCAGGTCCTCGTATTGAGCCAGCTCCGAGGGGAACCCCTCCGGGTCGAGCGCCATGGCATCATAGCCTACCGGCTCCAGGTGGGCCGTAATGGGGTTGTAGTAGTAGCGCTGGTTGTGCCACTGCAGGCCGTGTCCTGCGCCCCAGAGCATCGAGTGGGCCAGATAGCGGCCCATCAAGCGGGCGTCGAAGGCCTGAGCGGGGGTCAACGCGCCGCTCTGAAAGCCACGCAGCAGCCCCAGGGCCGCCGCGCTCTGCTCCCTCAGCGCCGGGTCGCTCTGCGCCTCGGCGGTGTCAAACTCGTCGGCCTCTGCATACTCGAAGGTCACGAACCCGCTGGTGGGGGCCCAATCGCCCTCGACTTGCCAGACCTGGGTGCGCTCGACGTGCTGCCACATGAGTTCCTCGTCAAAGCACGCGATGAGGCCCGGACGACGGTCCATGGAGGCAAGCAGCTCGGTGGCAAAGCTCTCCTCAAGGGCATAGATGCCCCACGGATCGCCATTGACGATCAGGTTGAGAAAGCTGTAGCGCGGCGCCACAACATCAGCGCGCCGCAGCTCGGAGAGAAAAAGCCACTCGTTGAGGTAGCGTCGCGTGGCGGGCGACTGGAGGGAGAATGAACGCATACCGAAAAGCGCCGCATCGCCCACGGTCTTGACGCGAAACGACCATTTGCGCTCGCCCAAGTGGTCGGGCCAGTCGCCCTTGAGACGCAGGCGCACCGGGATGGCGTCCTGGCCATGTCGGATCTCGGCGCGATACCACTCGTCCTCGTCGTGCATCAGCAGGCCCTGCTCCAGACCCTCCGCACGACGGACAGCCAGGGCTTGATAGGCCTCGAACGGGATATCCAGGCGCAGGATGGGCAGGTTGTTGGGAGCCGATCCCTGAGGCATCCAGCCTAGTTTCTGGAGATCCTCGCGCACGGTGCGCCGCAGGAACCCGACCAGATCACGGGCGGGCTCCTCGACGAATCGCCAGGCACGCAACTCGTAGGCCGCGCCCAAAACGCCCGCGAGAAGCAGACCGAGCGCCAGGCCGAGGAGGAAAGGCCGGGAGCCGGGAGGGCGCCCCAACTTTGGGCGAGGGGCCTCGCGTTCGGTCATGGCGTCACGGCGTGCAGTCGTGATGCGCACAGGTCAGCTCTCCGGCAGGCTGTTGCGGTCGACGATGCTGTAGGAGCAGGCAGGCAGGGCCTGATGCAGGGCCTCCATCAGTTCGGTCAGCCCGCCCTGGTTGCGGCAATCCAGCAGATAGGTGACCTGCAGTGTGCCCGGCGCATTCACGCCATTGCCCTGGCGATCCAGGCGTCGCAAGTCGACATAACGTGCATAGCGCCCGACGATATCGTTCACCGTCTTGAAGCTCGGCGTGCCGTCCTCGTCGATCTCTGGCGCGTGGATGTTCAGGAACAGGTTGCGTCGTTGCGAGCGAGGGGCCACCAGACGACGCGCGGCGAGCAGGATCAGGATGAACCCGATGGCGACCAACGTCGCGAGTCGCTGATCCGCCCCGAACCCCAAGCCGATGGCGATCGCCAGGAAGAGATAGAGCAACTCCTCCGGGTCCTTGATGGCCGTACGAAAACGCACGATCGAGAGGGCGCCCACCAGGCCAAGGGACAGGGCCAGCGACGCCTTGACGATCGAGATCACCAGCACCGTGGTGAGGCTGAGCAAGGGCAACAGACGCGCGAAGCGTGGGCGGTTTGAGAGCGACTCGCCAAAGTAGGCGTAGAACAGGGCCACGAGTGCGGAGACGATCAGGCCCAGGCCGAGATTCAGGAGCAGTGAGCCCAGTGAGAGCGACTCTAGACGCAGGGCACTTTCCATGGCGTACCTCCAGATGGCTCAGGCAAAGGAGAAAGCCCAGACGAAACCGGCGGCGGCATGGCCAGGCTCTGGGCACGGCGTCGGCCTGTCTGCTGGGCAGATTATGGCCCAATCGGACGCCCCTGGCAAAAAAGCGTCGCGCTTGGCAGCATTGACACCTCACCGATCCTAAGATACGATGCTCGTCGAGAGCATGCACTGCTACCACACATCTCAGGAGGATCGGCGATGGAACAACGACGTTTTGGCAACAGCGACCTGGTCTGTTCGGCGCTGGGCTTTGGCACCTGGGAGATGAGCACGACCCAGTATGGCGAGATCGACGTCAGCGCTGCCAGCGACGCGGTCCATGCAGCCATCGACCGCGGCATCACGCTCTTTGACACGGCGGAGGTCTATGGCCCTTATCACTCGGAGGAACTGCTCGCCAGGGCGCTTGGCGGGCGTCGCAAGGAGATCGTGCTGGTCACCAAGGTGGGTTTCGACTTTGACGCGGAGGGGCATATCATCGGCCGCAATTCGCGCTATGAGCATATCGCCAACCATGCTGAAGGGTGCCTGAAACGGCTGCAGACCGACTGGATCGATCTTCTGTTGATCCACTGGCCCGATCACAACACCCCCTACGACGAACCCATCCGGGCCCTGGAGGATCTCAAGGCGGCCGGCAAGATCCGCCACTATGGCGTGTCCAACTACTCCCCGGCCATGATGGCGGCGGCCGAGCAGGCCGGGCATCTGACGGCCAACCAGGTCGGCTATCACCTCTTCGACCGTCGGATGGAATCGGCCGTGTTGCCCTATTGCCAGGCGCATGGCATCGGCTTTATGGCCTACGGCACGCTCGGCTTCGGGTTGCTGACGGGGGCCTTTGGGCCGGATACCACCTTTGTGGACTGGGACTGGCGCTCGCGAGGCCTGGCCTTTGAACTGCCGCTGTTCCGGAAGGAGAATTTCCTCAAGGAGCTGCGCGTGGTGGCGCGTCTGCAGGAGCTGGCCGCGCGATATGACAAGTCGGTAGCCCAACTGGCCATCGCCTGGGTGCTGTCGCATCCCGCGGTCACGGTGGCGCTAGTCGGCATGCGCAACGTGAAAGAGCTTGAGGAGAACGTGGCGGCGGTGGACTGGAAGCTCTCTGCTGAGGACAAGGCCGAGATCGACGGCATCTTTGCGGAAGAGGGCGTGCCGACCTATCGGGAGCATCGGCAGGCGCTCTAGACTGCGCTTGGCAGCGTGGAGACCTGGCTCTGAGCGCTGCGTCGGGGATCTCAGCGGGCCTGCGCGGGTTCGCTGAGATCCCTCGGCGACCGAAAGGCGAAGGGCTGAAGCAAGCTCGCTGGGGTATCAGGCCCTATGCCTGGCGTTGATCATCGGATGTTACATCCACCAACGAACTCAGGCGCTCGATCGTCTGCTGCATCGGCTGGCCCTCTCCCAGCGACAGCTCGATGGCGCCTTGCGGGCAGAGTTCGACGCAGCGGCCGCAGCCGCGGCAGGCATCGCCGATTTGGGCGCGGCCATCCACGATGCGGATGGCATCCACAAAGCAGACACCCTCGCAGAGGCCGCAGCCCACGCAACGCTCTGTGACGCGCAGCTCCAAGCCGGGCATGCGCTCGATCTTGTTGCCAATCACGGGGTGAATCTCGGGGATCGTGCTCCACAGGCAGCAACAGGGACAGCAATGGCAGATGGTGAGCAGCTTGTCTCCAGGTTGGGCGCCCAGCCAGATGGTGTCCATCTTGTTGCGGCCCACCATATGCACCAAGCCGGCCTCGCGGGCGCGCCGCAGGTGCACCAGCGCCTCCTCTTTGCTCACCAGGCGCCCGAGCTTGGGGTTGATCTGAAGCACCGCCTCACCCATGAAGAGGCACCCCAGGTCATGAGGATAGTCCTGGCAGTTCGCCCCGGCGCGGCAGATGCACTCATTCATGATCCAGCGATAGCTGGATTGCTCCACAAAGTGCTCTACCACGTGAGAGGGAAGCACCACGCTGTCCGGCAGGTCCACCGCCTCGCCGATAGGGATCAGCCTGTCATTAGGCAAACAGACCACGTGGTCGCCATCGAAAAAGATGGCCTCAGTGATCTGCCCGATCAGTGGCAGACGGGTCAGTCGCGCGAAGGTATGCCGGGCGGGATAGAGAGCCTTGAGCAGGCTGACGAACCAGAGCGGTCTTCCCATAGCGCCTCCGTCGCAGGCCAGGAAACGTAGCCAGGCGAAATCGCGGACCGGCCCCAAGAATGAGCTCACAGGACGATATCGAAAGTGAGTATACCATACCACAGGGGAGCGGGCAAAAGCAGAATGCGCCTACGGCTCCGAGTGGTGCGGGTCATGCACTCCCAGGCCAGCGCGGCACGGGTTGTGAGGTGATCCTTTGTGACGAGCGAAGGGCATTCGGCAAAGGGTAAGCCAGACCCGCACCGGGCTCCCGGGCTACGCAACTCGCAGGGGAGCACCTGCGCCTCGCCAAGCGTCCCCATGCGCAGATGGGCCCCGAGAAGGAGGTCCAGCAAGGTGCAGCCGC
>JAFGLK010000114.1 GCA_016928125.1 Anaerolineae bacterium | reverse complement strand
TGGCCAGGGGAACGTGATCTCGGGCGCCTTTTCCAACAGCCTCAGCCTGGCGTTCAAGATCGAGCATGGCGAGATCGTCGGCCGCGTGAAGGATGTCTCCATCGCGGGGAACGTGTACAACGTGCTGCGGCGCGTCGCGGCCATCAGCCAGGAGAGCCAGTGGGTCTACTACAGCCTCAAGCTGCCGTATGTGCTGATCGAGGAGATGAACGTGGTGGCGAAGGCCTAGGCGCCGGCCAAAGGAGGTAGTCAGGGCTGAAAAGTCGCGTCCGCGGGCGTGTGGTGGGAATGGATCGTCCGCCTGGCAGCCGCCAGGCGTAGTGGGGAGCACGACGCCCCCCAGGAGGCTGACCGATGAACGGGCGGAGACATGACATCGATTGGCTGAGGGTCATCGCCATGTTGGTCGTTTTTGTGTTCCACTGCAGCCGCTTCTTTTGCACCGAAGGCTGGCACCTCAAAGTGCCCGCAGCGGAACAGAGCGAGGTCCTGGAGATTGTGCGGGACATGCTGGCGGGGGCGTGGCAGATGGAGCTGTTCTTCCTGGTAGCGGGGTTCGCCACCTGGTACTCGCTCGCCCACCGGACGGGCGGGCAGTACCTTTTCGAGCGCGTCAAGCGGCTCCTGGTCCCGCTCTATGGTGTGGGCCTCTTGATCCTCGTCGTGCCGCAGACCTACTTTGAGGAGGTCACCAATGCCGGCCTCAAGGAGACCTTCTGGCACTGGCTGCCATCATACTATCGCGATCTGCCCCGCAACCTGGCGGCAGGCTGGCGGCCCTGGTACAACCCCGCGACGCTGGTGGCCTATCCGTTCACGGGCCACCTGTGGTTCCTGCAGATGCTTTTTGTGATCTCTCTGGCCGCCCTGCCCCTGCTGCTCTATCTGCGCTCAGAGCGCGGAGGGCGGTTCATCGCCAGGCTGGGAGACTGGGTCGCGCGACCTGGGGGAGTCTATCTGTTCCTGGTGCCCCTGTCCATCGTGCAGATCGCGCTGCGCTGGGCGCCCTGGCGGGGGCGCTCGTGGGCCGAGTTCTTCTGGTATGGCGTCTTTTTCGTGATCGGCTATGTCCTGGCGGCCGACGCGCGCGTGAGCGCCAGCATCAAGCGCCACCTGTGGCTCTATCTGGGACTATGGATCGGGATGTATGCGGTGGCGGGCTCGCTGCTCAAGTTCGTCGTGGGCTATCACCTCGAGCCTGGCCGGGGGTTCTCGTTCCTCTATGTCGTGCATATGCTGCTCTGGAGCGTCATCAGCTGGAGCGGGGTCGCCTTTATGCTGAGCCTCGGGGCCCGGTACCTGACGTCCGGCAGCCGGTTCCTGACCTACGCCAACGAGGCCGTGCTGCCGTTCTACCTGTTCCATCAGACGATCATCCTGACCGTCGGCTGGTTCGTGCTGCCTTTGGCGATCGGCAACTGGGCCCGCTTTCTGCTCATCACGGTCATTTCCTCTCCTGTGATCATGATCCTGTACGAGGTTTGCGTCCGGCACATCAGGTTCATGCGCTTCCTGTTCGGCATGGCGCCCCAGCGACAAAGGGCACCTCGCGCTCGGGAGGCCAGGCCGGTCGGGGCCAGCGACGGATAGCGCCAGGCTGCTCGGGCCGCGAGGCTGCTCGCGCCAGGGATCTCTCCGGTTCTTGTGTCAATCGGCGCTCCGTCTTCCAGCAGAGAGGGCCTGATTTGACAGGCCGCCAGCTGCTGGCTAGCATGTGACACCAACAGCAGAAGCGGCCTCAAGGCAGCCTTCGTCACAGGAGTAGGCGTGTGCGGGGGCGGTGCAATGGACCCACAGCCAGGACCTCCAAGGATCACCCTTGGAGCTCCTGGTTTGTTCTATTGTCGGGGAAGGAGCTGCCCTGGCCGGACCCCGATGGCGCCAGAAGTGGCGCCTGAGGACGCGGGAGTCGTGGCGACTGGCGGATTCAGGCGTATCATTGACCAAGGCAGGCTGCCAGTGCCAGGGGCGGCATCACCCAATCTCAGGGACGAATATACCATCAGCTGGTTGGTCCAGGCCGTCGACGACAGGTGACGCAGGAAGGAGCTTCATCCATGTCCAGACCGGAGACGAGAACGGTTCCCGTGTCCTGCAACCGTGACTGCATCGCCGGTTGCCCTCTCCTGGCTCACGTTGAGGACGGGAGACTGGTCAGGATGAGCGACAATCCGCTCAAGGGGCCGATGATGCACGGCTGTGCGCGTGGGTACCAGATGCCCCGAGTCGTCTATGCCGCCGATCGGCTGACACAGCCCCTTATCAGGACCGGAGAGCGTGGTTCCGGGATGTTCCGTGAGGTCGGATGGGATGAGGCTCTGGACTATGTAGCCGAACGCCTCAGCGCCGCCAAGGCGGCCTACGGGGCACGTTCAGTGATCCGGCTAGGCGGAAGCGGTGCGTGCAGGGGAGCTCTTCATCACACGTCCCTGCTCAACCGTCGCTTCCTCAGCGGATTGGGAGGGTTCACTGACATAACCGGCAGCTATAGCTCCCAAGCCGCGACCTATGCGGCGGCTCACGTGTACGGCAGCAGCCCCAAGGGAATCGACCCGGCCACGCTCCAGTTCTCCCGTCTCCTCATTCTGTGGGGGGCAAATATCGTCGACACCCGGTTTGGCTGCGAGACCGAGAGCTGGATTCGGCGAGTCAAGGGCGAAGGAGTGCCCGTTATCGTCATTGACCCGCGACGCTCGCGCACTGTAGAGCAGTTGGCCACCGAGTGGATCCCGGTGTTCCCAGGGACCGATAGCGCCCTCATGGCGGGCGTGCTCCATGTGTTGATCACTGAAGGGATGGTCGATCGCGAGTTCGTGGCCAAGTACAGCGTGGGCTTTGACAAGCTGGAGCGCTACATCCTGGGCTCCGATGGCGGGCAGGCACTGGATCCTCGCTGGGCCTCGACGGTCTGCGGCACATCGGAGGATATGATTGTTCGCCTGGCCCGAGTCTACGGCTCCTCCAAGCCCGCGGCCCTTCTGCCAGGGCTCTCGATCCAACGGACCGTTGGCGGAGAGGAGGCCACCCGAATGGCCATAGCGCTGCAGGTCGCCACAGGAAACGTGGGTATTCCAGGTGGCTCCGGCGCCGTGGCGTCTGGGCTCCCGGGACCTCGGCTAGGGACGATTGCTGTACCAGCGGCTGCCGACTGTGTGGGCGTGCCGGTCTACCGTTGGGCGGATGCCGTTCTGGACGGTCGCGAGGGCGGATACCCGTCGGATATCCGCGTGATCTATAACATGGGCGGCAACTACATCAGCCAGGGCAGCGATGTGCGCAAGAGCATTCAGGCCTTTCAGGCCGTCGAGTTCTCCGTGTGCCATGACAGCTTTCTCACGCCTACGGCGCGGTACTGCGATGTGGTCCTTCCGACGACGACGTTCCTGGAACGTGAGGACGTCATGGGGGGGCGAGAGAACTATCTCTTCTACTCCGGCCAGGCGATCGCCCCTGTGCACCAGTCTCGCAACGACTATGACATCCTCTGGGACCTGGCAACGCGCTTGGGTTTCGGTGACGCGTTCTCCGAAGGTCTGACCGCCACCCAGTGGATCGAGCGCCTCATCGAAGAGTCCGAGGTGGACGACCCGAAGGAGTTTCGACGGACTGGGATCTATGATGGCGGTGAGCATCTGCGGGTGGGGCTCTCTACCTTTATCGCGGACCCACAGACGCATCCCCTCACCACACCTTCGGGCAAAATCGAGATCGCCTCGGACACCTACGCCCAAACGGGCTTTGCGGACATCCCCACCTGCCGGATTCTCCCTGATGATTCGTGCTATCCGCTGCGCATGGTAACGCCCCACGCCCGATACAGGATCAACTCGACGAACGCCAACCTTGCCTGGTTCCGGGAGCAAGAGGAACAGGTCCTGTGGATCCATCCCCGGGACGCCGTCGAGCGCGGGGTCGAGGACGGGCAGCAGATTCTGGTGTACAACGATCGGGGCCGGACCAAGATCAGGGCACGTGTCACAGACGCCATCATGGGCGGGGTGGTCTGCTTGCTTCAGGGGCAGTGGCCCAGTTTCGATGCCGACGGCACCGACGTGGCCGGAAGCGCGAATGTGCTGACGACCACCGAACCGACGCAGCCGAGCCAGGGCTCGCGTACCCACTCCACGCTGGTGCAGGTGGCCCGCCTCGGCTGAGCTGGGCCCTAAATCGAGACATGCCAGGAGAGGCATGGAGGGCAGCCAAAGAAAGCGACTGAGGGCCTGACGTGATACGCTCTCCCAGACACCTGATGCGCCACACCTCGGGCAGACTGCTGATCGTCTGGGATGGCGCCGCGATCCATCGCAGCCCGGTCCTGTGAGCTATATGACGACATCCCCCGCGAGCCTCATCCCTCGCGCTGGGCGATCAGGCAGTCGGGCAGGCTGTTCGCCTCGATGTACTGGCCGGTGATGTGGCGCGCGGCGGGCGAGGCCAGAAAGACGACCAGCGCCACGTTCTCCTGCGGCTGAGGTCTGATGCCACTGCGGAGCATCTCCGCTACGCCCTGGCTGCGCGGCCCTCCAGGGGCCCCATCGGTGGCCACCTGATGCCAGAGGCGCGTCACGCCCCACACGCCGATGGCGTTCGCGTTGATGCCCAAGGCCTTGGTCTCCTCGGCCAGCGTGCGCGTGAAATGCGTCACGCCCGCCTTGGAGGCCGAGTATCCGCTGTAGTTCGGCATCGGGTTGCGTCCGGCGCCCGATGACACGTTGATGATCGTCCCCTGGCGGCGGGCCACCATGGAGGGCAACACCGCCCGGCAGCACAGGAAAGCGCCTACCAGGTTGACCTGGATGGTGCGCACCCACTGGTCTGGATCGACCTCCCAGGCCCGGCCAGGCGGCCCCTGGATGCCGGCGTTGTTGATCAGCACGTCGATGCGGCCGAAATGACCGAGCGCCGCCTCAACCATGGCCTCGACCTGGTCGCGCTGCGAGACGTCGGCCGCCAGCGGCAACACCTCGCTGCCCAGCTGGCTCAGTTCGGTCGCCAGCGCCTCGACCTCGCGTTGATGGCGCGAGACGATGACCAAATCGGCGCCCTCACGAGCCAGCCCCCAGGCCAGCGCCTCGCCGATGCCGTGGCTTGCGCCGGTCAGCAGAATGACCCGGTCGTCCAGTTGTCCAGCCATGCTCCACCCTCCCTCGCTGACACCGCCGTGCCTTGGCTTCTCTCCGGTCTACTCCGCGCTTTGGCGTTGGGCCAGGGCTGCCAGCCGCCCGTTCAGGCCGATCACGGCAGGATAGAGGTCCTCATAAACTGCGAACAGCCCGTCGTAGGTGTCGCGCAGGGCCACGTTGGGCTCGTAGGTAGCGCGCACCCGACAGCACGCGGCCGCGGCCTCCTCGAGATCGCCGTACACCCCGGCACCGAGGCCGGCCAGCATGGCGGCGCCCAGAAGCGATGCCTCCGTGACCGCCGGCACGACGACGCGCCTCTGGGTGATGTCGGCCTTGAGCTGCAGCCAGAAGGGCGACCTGGCCCCGCCGCCGGTGACCACCAGTTCGCTGATGGGGATGCCGCCCTGCTCCATGCTCGCGATGATATGGCGTGCCTCGTAGGTGACGCCCTCAAACACGGCGCGGGTCAGGTCCGCCTTGGTGTGGCCGATGTGCAGCCCGATGAGGACCCCTCGCGAGACGGCATTGAGCGCCGGAGAGCGCCCTGTGCCCCCGCCGGAGATGTGCGGCAACACCAGCAGGCCGTTGGCGCCGGGCGGCGACCCGCTCGCCGCAGCGGTGAGCAGGTCATAGGCATCCTCGCCCGACGCGGCCGCCCGCTGCTGCTCGGACTCGCCGAGTTGGTCGCGATACCAGCGTACCAGGCTGCCAGCCGCGAGATGAAAGCCGATGGCCAGGTAAAGATCGCCGCGCACATGGCACTGGCTGCCGTGCCCCACGGCGAGCATCTCCGGCGAGGTGATGGGCTCGCGCGTGGGAACCACGATCGCCTCGACCGAGCCCGTGCCATCGGCGGCGACACCCGGCCGGACAACCCCGACGCCGAGGGCGGCGCAGGCCTGGTCGTGAGCGCCCGGCACCACCGGCGTGCCCTCTGGCAGCCCGGTCAGCGCGGACGCGGCGGCGGTCACGAGGCCGACCAGCGTGGCGCCCTCCACCGGGCTGGAGAAGCGACTGGCCTCAAGGCCCAGCACGTCGAGGTACTCGGGGATCCAGCGCTTGCGGGCGACATCAAACAGCATGGTGCGCGAGGCCATTGAATAGTCGATCGCTGGGCGGCCGCAGAGCTGCCAGACCGCATAGTCCTGGAAGGTGGCGAACCTGACGGCGCGGCGGTAGAGATCGGGGCAGTTCTCCTTCCACCAGAGGATCTTGATCGCCGTCGCCAGGGCGTTGAGGGGATAGGAGGTGCGGGCAAAGATCGCCTCGGCGCCAAAGCGCTCCTGCCACCAACCCACGTAGCGCGCATAGCCCGCCTCGCGCGTGTCCATCGACTCGATGGCGCGCGCTAGCGGCCGACCCTGCTCATCGAGGGGCAGGCCCGTCTCGCCGATGACTGACAGACCCACCCCGGCGATGCGTTCGGCGGACAGGCCAACATGGCCCGTCACCTTCCGCAGCACGGCGCAGGCTCGCGCCCACACGTCCTCCGCGGCGATCTCAGAGATCCCGGGCCTTGGACGATCAAAGGCGTATTCCTCCTGGGCCAGGGCGACGATCTCGCCCGTCCGATCAAACACCGCGGCCTTGGCGCCGCCCGAGCCCAGATCCAAACCCACCAACAGATCGCGCTCCATGGTCCCTGCCTCCAGTGTGTGCCTCTACCAGCGATCAGCCTGGCCAGCGCAGCCCAGGGCGCGCATATAGCCGGCCACCAGCGAGCGCACGCGATCCCGCGCCGGGCCATAGATCCGGCGCGTGTCGGGATAGGCGCGCCCCAGCTCCGCCCTGGCCCGCTCCACCGCATCGAGGAAGGTTACCCGCAGGGCGCTGGCGAAGCGCATGGCGGTCATGCCCGCACGCACCAACTCGCGGATCGCCTCGTCGGGCGTGCCAGAGCCTCCGTGGAGCACCAGGTAGGCATCGGTCACCTCGGCAATGCGCTCAAGGCGGGCCAGATCGAGGAGCGGCGCCACCTCCGGGATGCCCGACTCGGTTCCGATCGACACTGCCAGGGCGTCCACGCCGGTCTCGGCCACGAAACGGGGAACCTGGTCGGGCTCGGTCATGACGGCCTGCTGGGCGTAGGCGCCCTCCGATTCAAAGCTGCGGCGAACCGTTCCCAGCTCCCCCTCCACCAGCACGTCGGCGAGATGCGCCAGCTCGCACACCTGTCTGGTCAGGCGGATGTTCTCAGCCAGCGGGAGATGGGACGCGTCGATCATCAACCCCGTGTGGCCATTGAGCATGCACTGCAGGCAGAAGGCCAGGGAGGAGGCATGGTCCACCATCAGCGCCACGGGCACGCTGCTGCGCTCGGCGGCATAGAGGGCGATCTGCTCCAGGTAGCCTGGCCCAACCGCCAGGATATCCTCCTGCCACAGCATCAGCACAAGGGGAGAGCGAGTGTCCTCGGCCGCCCCGACGATGGCCTGGACCATCTCGAGGTTCTCCGCGCAAAAGCCGCCGATCGCATATCCCCCCTCGCGCGCCCGACGATAGATCTCGCACGCCTTGACACGGGCCATGGTCCCCCTCCACATCAGATGGCTTGCGACGCCCGCCTGGCCCAAGGAGGGTACACGGGCCCCTCCGAGGGCCTGATCGGGACTCCACGACCAGAGTCGTAAAGCGTGTCGTGCCATTTGTCAAGCGGGGGGCGTCTTGCATTCCTCGCTCGATTCGTGCATCATGTCAACGTTGTCATAGCGGTTCGCTTCACACACCTACGTCCAAAGGAGTCACCTCACATGAAGATCACCGACATCAAGACCTTCTCTCTGCCCGCCGGCGGCAAGAACCAGTTCATCGTCAAGGTCGAGACCGACGAAGGCCTCGAGGGTTGGGGCGAGGGCGGCCTCTCCACCCGCGATCTGGCCATGAAGGGTGCCGTGCAGCACTATCGCGAGTGGCTGATCGGCCGCGACCCCATGCGCAGGGGCGCCCTGTGGCAGGAGATGTATCGCAGCCAGTACTTTGAGGGCGGTCGTGCGCTCCTGGCCGCGCAGGCGGCGATCGACATCGCCCTTTACGATATCGCCGGCAAGGCGTTGGGCGTCCCCTGCTACCAACTCATGGGCGGCAGGCACCGCGACTATGTGGATACCTTTGCCACGACGCGTAGCGGTTCGACTGAGGAGCTGATCGCCAATGTCACCCAGATTCTGGAGGCTGGCTGGAGCGTGGTGCGCATCTTCCATGCAGGTCTGGGCGGGCCTGACGTGACCGAGTTCGAGCCGCGCATCTCGATTGG
>JAFGLK010000113.1 GCA_016928125.1 Anaerolineae bacterium | reverse complement strand
CTCCCGCCAATGAACTCGCGCAGCAGCGAGTCGGGCGGGATAGCCGCATCGTCCTCGACCGGCGTCACCGCCTGAAGCAATTTCGCCACACGCGCTGACCGCTCAAAGGCATCCTGCCGCAACGGATCGTCGCGATAGTCCCCGACCCAACCAGCGAATGAGTCATAAAGCCGGGCGCGCATGATGGGCAGTTCGTAGGGCAACCCGCTGTTGACAATATAGTCCGCGGTGTGAACATACGGGATGATGTTACGCATCTCGCTGCTGCGCACATAGTGCCAGTGCTCCAGCGTGCTGCGTGGATCGTGGGCGCGGTACTTGACATCGCGCTCCATGCGGCGCATCAGACGCAAATCGGTCCAACGGACATAGCGGCCGTCGGGCTCCCTCATCTGCAAGAGCGGCTCGATGTAGAGCTTGAACTTGAGATCGTCGTCGATGCCCTCTGTCATGGGGGCATAGAGACCGTGCAAGCTATCGATCAGGATGATGTCATCTTTGTTGATCTGCATAGGGGTGTGATCGGGAACCTGCCGCCCGGTCTTGAAATCGTACAGGGGGAGGCGCACCTCTTGGCCGGCGATGAGGCGCTGCAGGTGCTCGTTGATGAGCTCAAGATCGAGCGCCTGCGGCGTCTCGTAGTCAAGGTCGCCGTGCTCATCCTTGGGTTGGAGCTCGTGATCCAGGAAGTAGTGGTCGACCGTGAGGGGCACCAAGCGGTGGCCCATCTTCTCCAGTAGATGGCGCAGCTTGATCGTGGTGGTGGTCTTGCCGGATGAGGATGGGCCGGCGACGATCACGAGCTTGGCCGGGGTCTCGCGCTGTTTGACCATCTCGGCCGCGCAGCCGATATCCTCTGTGTAGGCGCGGTCGGTCTCGCGCACGATGTCGGCGAACTCGCCATTGGCGATGCGGGCGTTGAGTCGCGCGACGGTGTGCAAGTCGTGTTCCACGGCCCAGTTGAGCACCTCCCAGATTTTCCGCCAGGGAATGTTCCGATCCAATCGGGCCGAGCGCAGGGCGCGCTCCTCGCGGCGCCGGGCGCGCTCGTCGCGATAGAGGATGTAGGCTTTGGCCGTCCGGGCGTAGCCGTTCTTGATCAGCACCCTCTCGACGACGTTCTGCACATCCTCTACGGTGGGGGTGTGGCCGGGTTCGGCATCGGACTCTAGGATGGCGACCACCTGATCGGCAAGACTCTCTGCCAACTCGCGATCCCGACCACCAACGGCCACGGCCGCCCGGTAGATCGCATTGGTAATGCGCGCCTTGTTAAAGGGGACGATGGCCCCCGTGCGCTTGACGATTCGCTCGATCTTGGCCATACAGCCAAACCTCCATGCATGCCGTGATCTCAAGACCCGTGTGATCGATGTCATCTTGCCGTACACAGTATAGCACCTGCTCTGTAATCAGTCTATTTGGCCAAGCTTTGACCGACGGAGCACAGCCATGCTATATTGGCCCTCAGCATGAGCCTGAGGGGTCTGGAGGAGCGCACACATGGGCAAGAGAACCTGGCGCATCATCGAGGCCAGCGCAGTGGCGCTGTTCGCTTTTCAGGCCGTGCGGGTGCTGCTGGCGATGCTCTTTGCGCGGGTGTATGACGCTCTGTTCGAGGGCCAGGGCTGGTCCGCGCTGGCTGTAGCGGGCGCCCTGGTGCTCGTGATGGTGATCATGCCGATCCTCTCACCGCGCGATCCGCGCCGGATGGCGTACAGCCTGCGCATCGCCGCCGTACTGTGTGCGCTGGCGCGCGTGCCGCTCTCCATCGACATCCCCCTGATCCGCACGCTGGCGGCTACGGCCACCTTGGGATTTGCCGGATTGTATGTGGCCACGCTGCTGCGCACAAGGGCATCGATGCTCCCGACTGCCATGAGCCTGGGCTTGACCGTCGATCAGCTCTCGCGCGCCATGGGGCACACCTACGATCTGAGCCTGAGGCCCTGGTGGGGCTTCTTGCAGATTCTCATCTCTCTTGGCGTGATCGTGCTGGCCGAGCGGCTGTTGCGCGCTGAGGATGCGCCCCCTGTGGAGCGTCCTGCCGGGTTTTGGGCTGGCATCGCATACGGAGCGGCGCTGTTCGCGCTGAGCTCATTGCTGGCCTTGCCCAATGCCGCCGCGAGATGGACCGGTGTCAGCTATGCCGCCATGGTGGCCGCGATGCTTGCGCTCACGACGTTGCCCCTCTGGCCAGGGATCGCTCGCCTGGTGGTGAGCAGCGGCCTGGCCGGGACGCGCTGGGCGCGGGTGCTGGCGGCCTTTCTGCTGCTCAGCGGCCTGATCCTGGCCTACCGTGGCAGCGGCGGCGGGTCGGCCCTGGCTTTCGTCGAGGCCTTGATCGTCTTCTGGCTGTTGCTGCCATCCAGTCTGCAGGGCGGCCGGCGCGATCCGCACCTGGGTGTGGCCTTGGGCATGTTGATCATGCTTTTGTTGAGCACGGCGCATGCCTTCTCCTTCACCTACCCCTATAGCGTGCGGCTCTTCAAGGGACTGGGCTTGCCGGTCCTTGCCATCGGTTCGCTGATGGCCCTCGGGCCGGCCATCCTCTCGCGCCAACTGGGCGACGTGACCTACACGCTTGTGCCGGTGGGCGCCGCCAAAAGGTGGCTTGTGCCGGGGGTGGTGGTCTGGCTCATGGTCCTGGTGATCGCTCTGCCCGGCCGCGCGCGTCTGAAACCAACGGCCGATGTGGTGCACCTGGGCAGCTACAACATCCACTATGGCTACAATGCCCATTGGAACCTCTCGCTGGAGGCGCAGGCGCGCACGGTCGAGGCGAGCGGCGCCGAGGTGGTGGTTCTACAGGAGGTCGATGCGGGGCGATTGACGAGCTATGGCATCGACGACGCGCTGTGGCTGTCTCGTCGTCTGGGTATGCGGGCAATCTATCTGCCCACCATCGAGCATCTCACAGGCATCGCTCTGCTCTCGCGCCTGGAGGTCGGCGAGAGTCGTGGCACACTGCTGCCGAGTACCGATGAGCCCACGGGGATCGTGGGCGCGACCGTGCGCATCGGCGG
>JAFGLK010000607.1 GCA_016928125.1 Anaerolineae bacterium | reverse complement strand
TCTCTCCCCGGTGCGCTATGTGCGTCTCGATCGAACCAGACGGAAGGCGCCATAGAGCCCCACGCCGAATCCAGATAGGGCCAGAATCAGCAGAGCCAAGCCACCCGTCGCCAACCTTGCATCTAGCGCCAGGCCGGCACCCAGGCCGATCAAGGTCGGCGCCACCATCAGGCCCAGCAATCGCAGGGCAAACCCGAGCGCCGAGAGGGTCTCTTGAGCGATCGCGCCGTGCCTGCCTTCTGAGGACAGGGCTCTGGACGAGCGCATCGCCAGGCGGTAGATCGCCAACTGGCCAGCGATAGCCCCAGCGAGGATCAGCAAGATGCTCGCAACGGGATCTGTCCCCAGGCGATCATCGAGCCAGCGGCCAGCGACTAGCCCCAGAATCACCAGGCTCGCAGCCGTCAGCCCCATCCCCATCCCGAGCTCGGTCGCCAGGCCGACTATCTGGCCAAGCCGTTTCATCGCTCATCTTTCTCAAGGCTGTTGCGCGGCTGTACACACACGATCCTCAGGCTCTTGTGGCCGCGTAGCCTGAGTCTGCCCACGGCCTCCAGGGCATCCCTATGCACCCGAACGACGACCCGCGCTCCGATCATGAGTGCGGACGCATGTGCATACTGGCTGCAGCCTGGGGTATCATATACTGGCGGATATTCATTGTCAAAACGCCGAGGGCGTGCTACCCGTCGTTGTCTGGTGAGACCGCATGGTGACCGGGGGACAGCGGCGCCCATTGTCGGCCATCTCGCCGGATGAACCGCTCCGCGCATTGCGGGCCCTGGCTGCCCACCGGATAGCTATCCGGTTGCTTGTGATCGGTTAGTTGATCGACCAGGCTCCAGGCCAGTTCGATCTCGTCACTTCGCGCAAAGAGCGAGGCGTCACCCTGGAGCGCATCGAGCAAGAGCCTCTCGTAGGCGTCGGGCAGTGCCTTGTCGCCAAAGCGGCGACTGTAGTCGAACTCCATATCCACGGGCTCGGCGCGCATGCCGGCGCCTGGAATCTTGGTGTCGAACGAGAGATCGATCCCTTCGTTGGGCTGGATGTAGATCGAGATGCTGTTCTGTCCCAGGCCCGCATTCTCGGGAAAGAGCAGGTGCGGCACCCCCTTGAAACGTAGCGTGATCTCGGTGGTTTTGGCCGCCAAGGATTTGCCGCTGCGCACGTAAAAGGGCACGCCCTGCCAGCGCCAATTGTCGAGGTAGAGCTTGAGAGCCACATAGGTGGGCGTCATCGAGTCGGGCGCCACGCCTTTTTCGTCTCGATAGCCTTCATACTGGCCCCACACTCCCTCGGGCGGGGGATTCGAACGGATTGCCTGCAGGACCTTGACCTTCTCGTCGCGCAGCGACTTGGCATTGAAGCGTGCGGGTGCCTCCATCGCGGTCAGCGTCACGAGCTGCAGCAGATGGTTCTGAAACATGTCTCGCAGCACGCCGGCCTGGTCATAGTAACCCGCCCGATGTTCGACGCCGACGCTTTCGGCCATGGTGATCTGCACATGATCGATGTAGTTGCGATTCCAGAGCGGCTCAAAGATCGCATTCCCAAAGCGAAACACGACCAGATTCTGAACCGTCTCCTTGCCCAGATAGTGGTCGATGCGATAGACCTGCTCCTCGTCGAACACGGCGTGCACCTGCGCGTTCAAGGCGCGAGCGCTCGCGAGGTCTTGTCCGAAAGGCTTCTCGACGACGATACGCGCCCAGCCGCCCTCATTTCGCTGAAGGTCAGCCTCACCGAGTTGATTGATCACCACGGGATAGAGCATGGGCGGAATCGCCAGATAGTAGAGTCGGTGGTGTGGGATGCCGTGCTCTGCATCCAATTCATCTAGCATGCGTTTCAGGCGCACATAGGTGCTAGGATCGTCATAGTCTCCAGCAAGATACGAGATCCGTGCAGCAAAGCTGGCCCAGAGCTCACACATCCCGGGGGCAAGCCGTGCGTAAGCCTCGATGCCCTCGTACAACCGGTCGCTAAGCGCCTCCGCCGTGAACTCGGTGCGGGCCACGCCCAGGACCTGAGTCTCGGGGTGAAGCAACCCTTCGCAAGCCAGGCTATGCAGAGCTGGGATCAGCTTGCGGCGCGCGAGATCGCCAGAAGCGCCAAAGATCACGATGGTGGCTGGATCCACCGAGGGTCTAGGAGGATTCACCGCTGTGTCCTTTCTTCGCACAAGTTCGCGTGGTCATCCGCTGCCAATCGGCCCGACCAGACATCGCCAAACCGCAATCCAGACGGTGCCGCACGCTCTGTTCCTGCCAGGCACTGGCGGGTGTCAGCTGGGTTCGAGCTGTCCCAAGGCCTGCTTGGCCCGCGTGGCCAAGGCTTGCACGCTTTCGTCAGTTACAGGATTGAGGGCAGGCACCGGTCTGCCGGCGCAGAGCGTTCGCAGCCGCTCCTCGTCGCCCTCGGCCGGCCATTCTGAGATCACATGGGGCTCGACGAACCGAATCTTGAGGCCACCCTGAGCTGCGTGCGACTGTACGACCTGGTCATGCACCTCGCGCAGCATCTCGGGCTCCTGGGTGAGGGGCACGATGAGAATGCGCCCGAAGCCCGTCCTCGCCAATTCATCTAGGGTTGCGGCAAGAGCGGGTGAGGTCTCGAGGAAGGCCGCATGCACCTCGGCGCCAGAACCCAGGCGCCGGCCGAGCGTCTCGGCCAACCGCTCCACGGACCGATTGGCGGCATTCTCGCCGCCCATGGCCCGGTAGCCGGCGCGAATGCGCCCGTAGACGAATGGACGAAGCAACCAGTGGGGAGCTCGTTGCCGTCTCGCGGCGAGGGCCGCAAACCTCCGCGCCCAAGGCCCCGGCCCTTCGTACGCCGATGGCTCGCCGCGAGCGAGCAGAAGGACCGCCGCTCTCTCATCCAGTGCGCTGGGCCGTTCGATCATCTGGATCGGAAGCGCATCGGCCCGATTGACGCGTTTGGCGTTGGCCGCATAGCTAACAAAAGCGGTGAGAAGGAAAACGATTGCTCCAGCCAGCCCTGCGCTAGGCTGAGCGGCGGCCAGCAGGCCAACCATTACCAGGCCCCCCGTCAAGCCCAACAGCAGCTTGATCAGGTTGCCTGTCTTGGCATACTCGGCTGCGCTCCAGTAATGGACGAGGTTCCACCCGAAGGCCAGCCCTGTGGCCAGCAAGATCACGCGGTTCCAGACGCTCGCGTACAAATCAGGTTCACCTGTTACATTGAGGACAAAGCTGAGCCCCACGCAGGCCGCCCCAGCGATCACCATGCGCTACTTCGCCCATTCTCATCTCCGGCCTCATCATAGCACAGTGGGAGCCCATTCCCAAAGGCCTTCGGCCGGCTCTCGCGGTCGGTACTGGCGCCCTACGAGAGGCGCTCTTCGGGGCCGCGCAGCATGCCCGAAGCGGCCACCAGATCCAGCATCTCCATGGTGATAGCATGCTGGCGGGCCGAGTGGTAGCTCAGCGTCAGCTCGCTGATGATCCGTTGGATGTTGCTGCTGGCGTTCTCCATGGCGCGATAGCGGGCCGACTGCTCACTTGCAGAGGCGGCCATTACAAACTGATAGAATCGCGAGTAGATCCACTCATGCATGGTGAGCTCGAAGAGCGTCTCGGCCTTGGTCTCCAGGATGGGCGGGGGCCACTGTGTGGATCGGCCTGGCAGCATGGAGGGCTCGACTGGAACCCAGCGCTGCAGCACCGGCGGCATCGTGAGCCCCAAGCGATAGGGCACATGGATCACGAAAATGGCGTCCATCTCGCCCTGGTAAAAGGGAGCGAGCAGCGATTCGGCGATCTCCCGGATCAGCTCCGCCGAGGGCACACGGGTGACCGGCATGGCATAGCTGGTATACAGCTCTCGCCCTGCGCGCTCAAAGTGGACAGAGGCTTGCGCGCCCAAGGTCGCCACAAACACCTGCTCTGACTGGAGTTGCTGCTGTGCAATGAGCCTCTCGGCTCCCTCAAGTGCGGTATCGTTGTAGCCGCCACACAGCCCACGCTCTGAGGCGATCACCAGCACAAGGGCAGTGCGGAAGGCTTGTGATTCCCGCCGGATG
>JAFGLK010000112.1 GCA_016928125.1 Anaerolineae bacterium | reverse complement strand
TGTCGATGATCGCCTTCCAATGGCTGCTGGCCGCCTCGATGCGAAAGACGGGCACCAGGTTCTCACCATTGCTCACCAGCGCCGCGCGGCGACACTTGCCATGCCACAGATCCAGATAATAGGTCGCATCAATGGCGTAGTTGGCGTCGGGTTGGATCACGAAAAAGAAATCGCCCTCCCAGGTGGCCGCCGCGCGCTCGTAGGCGGGGCTGTCGTTGATCGCCTGCTGATACGCCATGATCCATTCCTCGCTGCCGAACCGATAGCCCATGCTTTGCACTCCGGTGATGATGTGCGTTTCGACGTCATTCGAGGCCATGTGCTCAAGCCAGGGCGGCATCCACCTGCACTCATGGGAGGTGTGTCGCCCTGCTCTGATTCAGCTCATCTCCTGCTCGCTGCGCGCGATGATCATATCCTGCCAGGTGCGATCGAGGGTCACAAAGCGGGCCGACCAGCCCGAGATGCGTACCGCCAGGTTGGGGTACCTGTCCGGGTGGCGCTGGGCGTCCCGAAGCATCTCGCTATCCACCACGTCGATGTGCAAGAACCAGCCGCCCAGCCGCAGGAAGGTGCGCATCAGCCCTACCAGGGCCGAGACGCCGGCCTCGCCTTTGATGGCCGAGGGGTGGATCTTGAGCTCCAACGCCGTGCCGTTGGCCAGTTTCTCGAAATCCACCGAGCAGAACGACTGGATGACCGCCGTGGGGCCGTTGAGATCGGTGCCTGGCGTGGGGGAAAAGTTGTTGGCCAGATACTCACCCCGGTGCGAGCCAGCCGCCGTCGCGCCGCGGGCCTCGGCCCATTCGATCTGCCGGCCGAAGGTGCTCAGGCCCACCGGGCGCAGCACGCCGTTGCGATCGTGCACGGCGCCCGCCAGGGCCACATAGTCGTCGTACACGCGGCGCAGCATCGCATCCGCCGTGGCATCGTCGTTGCCGTAGGCGATCAGCTCGGCGCGCACGCTGCGCCGCAGCGCCTCGTGGCCACGCCAATCGTCGCGCAGGATCTGCACCAACTCGCCCAGCGACAGGCGCCTTTCTTCATAGACCAGCTTGCGGATGGCCAGCAGGCTGTTGGCCACATCGGGCAGGCCCCCGGCGTGAGGCGAGCGCACCGTGTAGCGCGCTCCGCGGTCGTGGTAGCCCCGCCCGCGCTCGATGCAGTCGTCGATGAGTAGCGAGATCAGCGGCGCCGCCCGCCCGCCCAGCATCCAGCGGTCGAACTGGGCGTGCATGGCCTCCAGGGCCGTCGCCAGCCGGGCGTGATAGGCCGCGTATAGGGCCTCAAAGCTGGGGAACGCGAGTTCGGCCGCATCGGGGCGCGTCACTCCCAGGGTCCCTTGCAGCAACTGCAAGGCGTCAAAGGGCTGATAGCCAAAGGCGGTCTGGCCCGGGATGATCACCTCCCAGCAGCCGTCATTGGCAAAGGTACGGGCTACCTCGGGGGGATAGCCAAAGCGCTCCAGGGCGCGCAACACCATGGCCTCGTTGTAGATCGCCACGGTGCCGGTGCCCAGCCGCTGCACTTCGGCGATCCGGCGCAGCAGCCGCTCGGGCGTGCGCTCAGAGACGCGCACCGCGATGGGCCAGTCGCTGATGCGCAGTTCCTCGACGACATCGAGCACCAGATAGGTCACGTCGTTGGTGACCTCACGGCCCTGCGAGTCGATGCCGGCCAGAACGACATTCTGATAGAACTGGCCGTCGCCGCTGTCGCCCACGTGGCGTGTGGGGGCGCCCACCCACTCGCAGCCTTTGATCCAGAAGTGGGCCAGGATCTCGCGCGCCTCATCGAGGGTCAGCCGCCCGTTGGCCAGATCGGCCTCCAGATAGGGACCGAGCATCTGGTCAATGCGCCCAATGCCCGACCAGTTGCCGGCCAGCCGCTGGAACGCGTACTGGAACCAGAGCGACTGCACCGCCTCGTGGAACGTACGGGCGGGGGCCTCGGGCACGGGCTCCAGGGCCGCCAGCACAAGCTCGTATCGCGCACGCTGCTCTCCTTGCGCCTCCGCGATGCGCGCCTTGAGTAACGCCACATAGCGACCGTGCCAGATCGCCGCCGCGTCCAGGCAGAGGCGCATAGCCTCCAGCAGATCGCGCCGCTCGGCGTCCAGATCTCCGCGGGCCAGGCGCTCCTCGATCCGCTGCCGCAGGCCGCGATAGCCCTCTCTGAGCACCCGATGGAACGCCAGGGTGGTGTGGCTGGTGCTGGGCGTACCCAGGACGGGCGTCTGGTGGTTGGCCGCCTCGAGGAGTGTGGCCGACCCGACGATCAACTCGCCGTCCAAGACCCGCAATGGGGCATGACGAGCCATGGCCAACAAGGCCTGGGCGTAGAGCTGCTCCTCCGAAGGCTCACGACCCTGTGCCTTGGGCAGGCCGAAAGTTGCGTTGCCCATGTTTCGGCCATGCTCGCCGCTCAGAGCGTGCGCGGCCAACGTATGGGTTAACGCGCTGAGACGCGGCCCAGCCTGGGTCTGGACGGCGACTGTATCCACTCGGACAACCATACGAGACCTCCTGAGCCCTCACATCTCTCGAAGCGAGTCTGGCGGGCCTGCGCCAGAATCCGGTCACATGGGCGCTATAGTGCCATAGGAGGCCGCTTTTGGCAAGCGCCCCAGGCGGTTGGGCCACCTCTCATCCCCTTGGCCTGCTGGCATAGAATAGATGGGCCCTATCGTACGTCACATAGACGTGATCTGCATCTTCTATCGATAGGGCTTATTGTTGGAGGTACCTCAAGATGAACTGGTTCAAGGGCGCAACCCTTCTGCAGCGTTCCCTCTCTCTGAGCGTGTTGGCCCTGGTGCTCCTCGCGGTCGGATTCGCGCTGTTCACGCGCACGCGGAGCTCGCGCGCGGCGATCGAGTTGACCCCCGTGCTTTCCACGCCGACGCCGCTGATCCCCTTGGCTCGGTCGGGCATCCCACCGATCGACGGATCTCAGCCGCAAGGGACGCGCACAGCCACCTTCGCCCTGGGTTGATTCTGGGGCCCCGACTCCCGGTTCGGGAGTCTCGATGGCGTCGTGCGCACGCGCGTCGGTTATGCCGGGGGCAGCCTGGCCGACCCCACCTACTATAGCCTGGGCGATCATAGCGAGACGATCCAGATCGATTACGATCCCGACCAAATCAGCTATGAGCAGTTGTTGGCGGTTTTTTGGGACAGTCATAGCCCCTATGCCCGCTCCTGGTCGACCCAATACGCATCCAAGATCTTCTACCATGACGAGAAGCAAAGAGAACAGGCCGAGGCCAGCTTGCGTCGTGAGGAAGCCACGACGGGGCGCAAGATCTATACCGAGCTGGCGCCTTTCGATCGTTTCTATCTGGCCGAGGACTATCACCAGAAGTACTACCTGCGCTACGAGGGGGATCTGGTGGCTGAGCTGCAGGCGATCTATCCTCAAACCCGGGATTTCATCAACTCGACCGCGGTTGCACGCCTGAACGGGTTTGCGGGGCAATGGATCAGCGAGGAACAGCTGGAGGCGCTGCTTCCCCAATTGGGTCTCTCGGAGGAGATGGGCGAAAAGCTCCTGGCCGAGGCTCGCCGGCAGACGGCCAGTTGCCCCCTACCCGCGCTCGAGTGATCCGGTTCCAAGGGCGCACCCTTTGAGACGCCCCGAACGGGGCGTCTGCTTCTGTTTGCCCGGCAAGCTGCCGAGGACTGGCGTAGCTTCATCGTCGGTCGAGAAGTCCTGCCGACGGTAGGACGAGGGAGAAGCGCGAGATGCAGTCCAAGGCATTGGATTCGGCCCTGCGCATCTAGTTCGCGGTCTCACCGGAGACGGGTCAGTGGACGCTCATCGACCA
>JAFGLK010000606.1 GCA_016928125.1 Anaerolineae bacterium | reverse complement strand
GAGGAGTTGGATGGTTGGGTCATGTGGCAGGAGCCGGAGCCCAGCCCGCCGCCTCCCAGCCGGCCGCAATCTGTCGCGGCACGCGACCCCTTTACACCCGCCAGGTCCACCAAGGTGGGGCGCAACGATCCCTGCCCCTGCGGCAGCGGGCTCAAGTACAAGCACTGCTGCGGCAAGCGGGCTTGAGAGGCGCGATGGGCGACGTCGCTGCCGCCTATGACCGGCTCGTCGCGCGCGTCGCCGCCTGGGCCGAGGCCGACGACAATGTCCGCGCCGTCCTGATCATCGGCTCGCGGGCGCGCAGCGATCACCCCGCCGACGCCTGGTCCGATCTGGACCTGCTGGTGCTGGCCGAGGACCCCGCCCCCTTTGCGGCCTCCGCCGGCTGGCTGGCGGCGATCGGCGAGGCCTGGCTGACCTTCATCGAGCCCACCCCCGACGGCGGCCGCGAGCGGCGCGTCCTCTTCGCCGGCGGCCTGGATGTAGATTTCGCCCTGGACCGGGTGCAGGACGTGCGCCGTATGCTGGACGCAGGCCAACTGCATCCGATGGTGCGCGACCTGCTGCGCCGGGGGGTGCGCGCCCTGGTGGACAAGGACGGCCTGGCGGCGCGCCTGGCCGCCCTGGACCTGGGCGAGCCGTCCTGGAAGCCGCCCGACGTCGCCGCTTTCCAGAACCTGACCCACGACTTTTGGTATCATACCGTGTGGACGGCGAAAAAGCTGCGGCGGGGCGAGCTGTGGATGGCCCATTCGTGCTGCGACAGCTACATGAAGGGGCGCCTGCTCCAAATGCTGGCCTGGCACGCCCGCGCCGCCGGCGACCCGGCCCGCGACACGTGGATGCAGGGGCGCTTCTTGGAGGAATGGGCCGATCCGCGGGCGGTGGCGGCGCTGCGAGGGGCCTTTGCCCAGCATGACGTCGAGGATGTGTGGCGCGCGCTGGAGGCGAGCATGAATCTGTTCGCCTGGCTGGGCCGCGAGACGGCCGCCGCCCTGGGCTATGCCTATCCGACCGAGGGCGAGGCCCACGCCCGCGCGGTGGTGGCGCAACTCCGCCGGCCTACCCCAGTTCCCCGTGGCGGAAGCAGCCCACCAGGTGGTCGTTCACCATCCCCACCGCCTGCATGAACGCGTAGCAGATCGTCGGCCCCACGAATCCGAACCCGCGCTTCTTGAGCGCCCTGCTCATCGCCCGCGACGCGTCGGTCTGGCTGGGGATCTGGCTCAGGGCCGTCCAGGCGTTCTGGATCGGCGTCCCGCCCACAAACTGCCACAGGTAGGCGTCCAGGCTGCCGCACTCGGCCTGGATCGCCAGGCAGGCCCGGGCGTTGCGGATGGTCGCCTCCAGCTTGCGGCGGTTGCGCACGATGCCCGGATCGCCCAGCAGCCGCGCCAGATCGGCCTCGCCGTAGGCGGCGATGGCCTGGATGTCGAACCCGTCCAGGGCGCGGCGGTAATCCTCGCGCTTGCGCAGGATCGTCGTCCAGCTCAGGCCCGCCTGGGCGCCCTCCAGGATCAGGAACTCGAATAGCGTCCGGTCGTCGTGCACCGGCGCGCCCCATTCGCGGTCGTGGTAGGCGACCATCAGCGGATCGTCGCCGGCCCAGGCACAACGCTGCAGCATGGTGTCTTCCTCCTCAGGCACGATGCCCCGCGCGCTGCGTGCGCCGGCGCTTTACAGCGCGGACGGCATGACTAGAATGGCATAAGGTCCTGTTGGATACAATCGTATCTACCCACGCGCTCGCGGTCAACCGGCGCCCGCGTCGTCGCGAGCGTGCGGGCGGAACATGGGGGGCGGACGTGGTTCTGCCGCTTGCGGCGCTCAGAGATCGCTTTCACTACCTGCGCGGCAACGTGCTGGTGCTCACCCTCACCCGCACGCTGGGCAACTTTGGGCGGCGCATGGCCTTTCCCTACGCCTCGCTCTACCTGCTCGTACTGGGCGGCGATCCGGCCCAGATCGGGCTGGTGAACTCGCTCATGGCCCTGGGCGGCCTGGTTCTGCTCCCCATCGCGGGCTATATCTCGGACCACGCCGGCCGGGTCAAGCTCTCGGCCCTGGCGCAGCTCCTCAGCGGGCTGGTCTACCTGCTCTATGTGCTGGCACCGCGCTGGGAGTATGTGGCCGTGGGCGCCGTGCTGCTGGGCGTGGGCACCCTGCAGACTCCGGCCGAGTCGGCGCTGCTGGCCGACTCGCTAGCGCCGGCCGACCGCGGCAAGGGCACCGCGGCGATGAACGCCATCATGAGCGTGCCCGCCATGCTCGCGCCCCTGGTCGGCGGGCTGGTGCTCGAGGCGCTGGGCGCCGATCGAGGCTCGCGCCTGCTCTACGCCTACCTGCTGCTGGCCTATGTGGCCGGTGGCCTGATCAAGCTGCGCTATCTGGAGGAGACCACGCCCCATGTGGGGCAGCAGGTGCGCTGGGCCGAGCTGCCACGCATCCTGATGGCCACCTACCGCGGGCTGCCGGCCCTCTATCGCCAGGCGAACCGCTCGCTGCGCGCCATCGGCGGGGTGATCGTCCTGACCATCATCGCCAACGCCATCGCCGGGCCGTTCTGGGTGGTCTATGCAGTGGAGCGCGTGGGCCTGAGCCCCGAGCGCTGGGGGCTGGCCCTACTGCTCGAGGCGGTCTGCCTGAACCTGGCCTACGTGCCCGCGGGCGAGCTGGTGGATCGCTGGGGCCGAAGCCGCTGCCAGCGCGTCGGCTTGGCCTTGGGCCTGTTGAGCTCGGCGAGCTTTATCGCGGCGCGCGGCTTTGCCGTGGTGTTGGTCAGCCGACTCGGCGCAGCGCTGGCCATGGCGCTCTTTATCCCGGCCAACGCCGCCCTGGTGGCCGACACCGTGCCGCGGGCCTTGCGCGGGCGGATCATGGCCGCCATCGGCCACGGCTCGGTGCTGCTCCTCTCGCCGGGAGGCGGCATCGGTGGGCCGGGCCTGGGCTTTGTCTCCATCGTGCCGGTGGTGCTCTGCTCGCTGGGGGCTGGCTATCTCTACGATTTCAGGGCCGCCGCGCCCTGGGTCGTGGTCATCGTGATCTTTGCGCTGGCGCTGGGGCTCTCGTTCGCCTGGATTCGGGATTCCTTGCAGGCCGAGGCCTAGGCGCGTGTCCGCGTTGATAACCGTCCGCGACGGCGAGAAGACGAGACACACGGGTGGAGGAGAGACCGATCATGAAGATCCGCAAAGCCTGCGCGTTAGCCAGAATGTATGCCGATCCCAAGCGCGTGATCCTGTGCAACTCCCCAGAGCTGATCTTCATCCATGCGCTGTGTGCGCATCGCGTCGAGGAGGCCGTCGCGCTCTTTCGCGAGCGCAAGCTCTTCGGGACCCTGCCCCCGGTGGTGGATCTGCCCTATGGCCGATTCGAAGGCCTGGAGGGCATCAGAGACGTCGCGGAAAACTGGCTGCCCACCTTCCACGCGCAGAGCGCCAGCGTGCGCCCGATCATTCAGACGCGCGCCGGCGGCCGATCCGTCACGGAACTGGTGGTGGATTTCGTCGTAGATGGCGAGATCGAACAGGTGCCCATGTTCGTGGTTGGTGATCTGCGTACCCAATCCACATTGGACGAGATTCGCGTGTATTGCCACTTTTCCTACGTGCCGGGCCTGACGCCCTATCGCCGGCCGATGTTCCGTTCCGCCCATCTGGAGATGGGAGACCCGGGCCTTTTGACAGGCGCCGTTCGGGAATACTATGAAGCGTTGCATCATGTGCCCAAGGTGGATGTGGAGCGGATCCTGGGCGCGATGGGCGAAGGCTGCCAATTCGGGGGCTATGGCCCCGGCGACGCTGCCGCTGGCGAAACCACCCGCCAGGAGCTGCGCCGCCACTATGAGCGCATGGCCAGCTACATCCCGCGCTGCGTGGGCATGCGCTACGAGACGATCATCGATGACGGGGTCACCGGCATCATCGAATGGGTGCACATCGTCTCGGAGGCCGGCCAGAAGGAGCTCTACCGCTCGGCCAACTCGGGGATTGCGGCCTATGAACGCGGCGAGGACGGCTTACTCTGCGCCATTCGGATCTGCGATTACGCAGGACATGAACGGGAGATCGACTGGACGAAAACGCCGATTTCGAAGGCAGAGGCCGACGCCATCAACCTGGTGAAGGCGTTTCCCGCAGGGGTGGGCAGGAAGCAGCAGAGCTGAGGGGAAAAGCTGTGTAGATCCCTCCCTGCGTTTGCCGCAGACGGCGCGCGATGACACCGAACCTGACTTTGACGCAGCCCATTTTCGATGCGGGAGCCCTTGCAGTCGCGGGCCTGATGTCGTACACTGTAGGAAGAGGCGCTCGAGCGCCAGCGGCGGGGCAGGTTCTCGTCGTTCGCCGGGCGCGGCGTATAGGGGGGTGAGATGGGCGCGCATCTTGAGCGCTGGACCGCCGATCAGGCTAACGCCTGGTATGCTCAGCAGCCCTGGCTGGTGGGCTGCAATTTCATCCCCAGCACGGCCATCAACCAGCTCGAGATG
>JAFGLK010000605.1 GCA_016928125.1 Anaerolineae bacterium | reverse complement strand
TGCACCACGGCATAGCGGCCGCCGCTGCGCGCCACCATCAGCTCCACCAGCTGCTTGAGCAGATCGAACCATTCGTCGTGGCGCTTGATCGGGCGGTTCTCCCAGGCGTCCCAACTGGGCATGAAGGCCTGGGTGCGCATGCTGCCTCCCACGATCGTCGCCCGGATGGGGCAGCCCAGGATCGCCTCGACCCAGGGAACGCGGGCATAGGGCGCCCGCGAGGCAAAGATGTCGCCCTCCACCCCAAGCGTCCGGCTGCCACGGCCGGGCTCGGCGACGCGAAGCTCCTCATCAGGCCCCACCCAGGTGTCGGCGCCCGCCAGCCGCTCGACGTCGAGCATCTCCGGCGTCACGGTCAGGTCCTCGGTGGCCAGCGTGCCGTCGGCCAGTGGCAGCCACAAGTCGCCCAGGGGCGATCCCGTGTGGTCCGCAAAAAGCGTGCCCTGGCGCTCCCACCAGGCGCGGTGGCGCTCGATCAGCCGGCGTCCGGCCTCATCGAGTTGCGGGGTGTGCTCGGATGGATCGTAACTCGTCATATCGAACCTCTTCCCTTTGTGTGATTGGTCGGATCGGGGCCACTCTGTCCTCACGCCAGGCCAGCGCGATGGATGTCATCGCGCCCGCGCGGCGCGGTGGTTCTTAGCGAACGGCCCCCTCAGGGCTCGCAGACCGGCAGGTCGCTCCGTACATAGAGCGTGTTCTCATCGTCAGCATAGGCCACCCGATAGCCCCGCTCGATTTCAGGCTGCAGCGCGGGCCAGTCAAAGCGCGTCAACAGCACCTGCTCGGGCCGCTCGCGCCGGAAGATCTCCAGCAGCTCCTTCCGCTCGAACTCGCCTGTGGCCAGGCGCTTGCCTGAGAGCACTGCCAGCTGAGGTGGCACCAAGAGCCCGGCCCGGAAGGCGTACATGGGGACATCGGTGACGACCCAGCGGGTCTCGGGCGCGTAGCTTCTCATGACGTCCTCCAGCCGAAAATCCGCCTCGGGCACCTGCCGATAGAGCTTGCTATGAGAGGGTGGCAGGCTGGTGCAATCGTATGGCAACGGCAGCCAGCTCGTGGTGAGCGAGATCACGGTGAGCAGCACGAGAGGCGCCGCCGGTAGTGCCGCCGCTCGGACCCGCCTGGCGCGCAGCCGCTCGAGGATGGCCGTGGCGAACTCGCCCAGAGCATAGGCCGCGAGCATGGCCAGCGGGATGCTGATGTAGAGCTGATGGTGATACCAGGTGGGCGTGTAGGTGGCCAGGAAGAGATACAAGATCGCGGCCCAGCCGACCAGGTATCCGACCAGCCAGCGCCGCTTGTAGAGCGCCCAAGGGATTCCCAGACACCCGAGGATCAGGTTCAGGCGGCTCTTGCCGAGCTCCCGGTTGAGGGTGTGGGTATCCCGAAGTTCGGGCTCCGCCGGGGCCTCAAAGTGCGTCTCGAGGAGCTGCGAGATGGCGTGCGGCCCGGCGGTCAGCCAGAAGCCGCCGATCACCACCGCGGCAACAAGCAGGGTCCAGGCCAGGGCCGGGCCCAGGCGCCAGCGCCAGCGCCAGCCGGTGCCCCCGCGCTCATCGGGCATCTCGCCCTCCAGCACCACGCCGAAGGCCAGGATGGGCGCCAGCAAGCCGATCATGAGCTTGGTGAGCACGGCCAGACCCAGGGCCAGCGCCGATAACCCCAACCAGGCCGGCCGGCGGCTCTTGTGCCAGGCGGCCAGGGTCGCCACCGAGACCATCCCGAGGGCGATCGAGGGCAACCCCACCATGACCGAGATGCTCAGCCGTAGATAGTAGGGCAGCAGCGCCACCAGGGTCGCGCCCAGCCAGGCGTGAAGCCGCCCCCCGACCTGCCGCAAGAAGGCCCAGGCGCTCCCCAGCAAGAGGCTCGAAAAACACGCTACCCCAAAGCGCGCCGCGCCCACCCGCCAGCCCACCAGCCGAAAGAGCCCCGCCAGCAGGTAGGTGAGCAGCGGCGGCTGATCGCTCCAGATGGCCGTATAGAGCGGGTAGCCCTCAGCCACGAGCCCGGCCTTGATCAGGTTGATGCCCTCGTCTGCATCGAACTGGAAGAAATCCCAGTAGGGATAGATGGCATAGATGAAGGCGAGAAAAACCAGGGGGGCCAGGGATCGCTCGGCAACCCGGCCGCCCCGCGCCCATCGTGTCATGGTCACGCCTCAATTCTGCGAGCTCCGGCTCGCGATTGGAGACAGTGTACTCCAATCCGCCGCGCCTGGACAAGGCCGCCAGAAGGGGGTGTAGCCCCGCGCCATGGTGTTGCGGGCGCGCTGCGCCAACGTGGGGGCGTTCGCTGGTTACTCCGCCCCCAGGCTGCGGATCTTGAGCGCCAGCTGGAAGGCCAGGCGCGCCTCGGCGTCGTTCAGGTCGAGGCCGGTGATCTCGACGATGCGCTGCAGGCGGTAGTTAAGGGTGTTGCGATGCACGTAGAGAGCTCGGGCGGTCTCGCTGGCGTTGGCATTGCGCTCGAAAAAGACCTCGAGCGAACGCACCAACTCGGTGTTGTGCGCCTCGTCATAGTGCGCCAATATGCCCAGCGTCTCCCGGTAGAAGCGTTGCAGCTCATCCTGGCTGCTGAGCCCCACCAGCAGGCGATACAGTCCCAGCTCATCATAGTAGTAGGGGCTGTGGCGGTCGGCGATACGCTGGCCAAGGCTGGCCGCATCCAGGGCCTGCAGCACGCCGGCGCGGAGCGCCCCCAGATCGGCCAGCGGCCGGCTGACCCCCACCGTGCAGGCCTCCGCCTGGCCGCCGGGGAGGCGCCCGTCGGGGGCGCGCAGGCTGGCCAGGGCCTCGCGCAGCCAACGTCGCGTGCGCGGCTCGGGCAGCGCGGCCGCCGACGAGCAAAGGCAAAGCGACCCCTCGCGATAGCGGACCACCAGCACATTGGCCCGGTCACGTTCGGCGGCCCAGCGCAGATCCTGAGCCAACCGCTCGCACAACGCCGTCGCAGCGGGGTCGCCGGCGGCAGGGTCGCCGGCGGCAGGGAGAAAGGCCAACGCCAGATGGTAGCGCCCGGGCGAGGCGTCATAGCCCAGGCGCGTCAGGCGAGCGCCCACCGCCTCAAGGTCTGCATCTGGGTCCAAGATCTGCTCGATCAGGTCGGCCCCCAGACGCTCCTCGGTCTCGCGGCGGGTGAGCTGCTGCAAGACCTCGATGCCGCAGATCTCGGCCGTCTGCCGGGCATACAGGCTCGCGAGGGCCGTATCGCGGGTGGGCGGAATGCGCAGCGTCAGGCGCCCCAGCGCGCGCCCTCCCACAGTCACCGGGTAGACCTGCTCGGCGACCTCACCTGCGGCCGCTTCGCCTGAGCCCGCGGCCACGTTGGCGCGCCCCAGGCTCACGCCGGCGCTGTCGAGCAGGCTCACCTCGCTGCCGGTGATCTGGGCCAGCTGGGCCAGCAAGGCAGTCAGTCCGTCAGCCCCATAGACGCGCTGCAAGAGCTCGCGGGCCTGCATCTCGCGTCGCGCCAGTTGGCCCTCCAGGTCGACCAGCGCCCGCAGGATATCGCGCTCGGTCTCGCGCAGGTCGGTGCCCGCGGGCACGCTGAACACGGGGAAGGCCAGTTCGTCGGCCAGGGCACTATCCGTTTCGGAGACCTCGCCATCGACTACCAGCCCCACGGCCGCGGCCCGGCTCAACTCCTGGATCAGATACGGCAGCGTGATGCGCGCGTCAAGGCGCCGCAGCAGGTCCATCCGGGCGAGCGCCAGATAGCCGGGCCCCAGATCGCCAAACATCGGAAAGGCCGCCCGCAGCGACGTGACCCACTCGACCTGCTGCTGCAGGCCCGACTCGCCGCCCACGAGCCGGGCCCCAGCCGGCAGGGCCAAGTGCCAGATCGCAGCCACTGTGGGGTGGCCGACGCTGCGCTCAGGCGTGCTGGCGTGCATGGGGGACACCCGATCTCATCCTATACGGACATCGGCAGACGTCGCTTCCAGTGCTCCTGGAGGCTCAATACCTGCAGTTCGCCACGCCGCATGGCAGCGATGGCCTGGGCGGCTACCTGCGCGCCCGAGAGGGTGGTCAGCACGGGCACGCCGTGGGCGATAGCCGCCTGCCGCAGCCGGTGCTCGTCGCTGATGGCGCGCGGTCCAAAGGGCGTGTTGATCACCAGGTCGATCTCGCCATTGATGATCAGGTCCACGCCGTTGGGGCGCCCTTCGCTCACCTTGAGGATGCGGCGCACCTCCAGCCCTCGCTCGGTCAGATAGGCGGCGGTGCCGCGCGTGCCCATCAGGCTGAAGCCCAGGTCGCGCAGCGCCTCGGCGATGGGCACCAGGTTGGCCTTGTCGCGATCGTTCACGCTCAGGAATACATTGCCGCTCAGGGGCAGGGCATTCCCCGCCGCCATCTGGGCCTTGGCGTAGGCGATGCCAAAGCTGTACTCGTCGTCGCCGGTGCCCATGCCCATCACCTCGCCGGTGCTGCGCATCTCGGGTCCCAGGATGGCGGGCTCATTCGGGAACTTGATGAACGGGAGCACCACTTCTTTGCAGAAATGACCTTTGAGGCGGGGCTCGTCGGGCACGTCCAGGTCGCGCAGCTTGAGCCCACTGGCCACCTGACAGGCGACCCTGACCCAAGGCACGCCCGTGGCCTTGCTCACATAGGGCACCGTGCGCGAGGCGCGCGGGTTGGCCTCTAGCACGTACACGATCCCATCCAACAGCGCGTACTGGATGTTCAGGCAACCGACTGTGTTGAGCGCCAGGGCCAGCTTGCGGGTGTCCTCGCGCAATGTCGCCAGGGCCTCGTCCGAGACCATCACCGTGGGGATCACGCAGGCGCTGTCGCCCGAGTGCACGCCGGTGAGCTCGATCTGCTCCATGATCGCGGCGATGCGCACCTCCTCGCCATCGCACACACAGTCCACGTCCATCTCAAAGGCGTCTTCAAGAAAGCGGTCGATCAGGATGGGTGTGTCCTCGGCCACCAGCACCGCCGAGCGGATGTAGTGGTCCAGGTCATCGCCGCTGTGGACGATAGCCATGGCCCGGCCGCCCAGCACGTACGAGGGGCGCACGATCACCGGATAGCCGATGCGCTCGGCCACGCGATGGGCCTCCTCCGCCGAGCGCGCCACGCCGTGCTCGGGCATAGGAATGCCGATCTCGTCCATGAACGCCCCAAAGCGCTCGCGGTCCTCGGCCAGGTCGATGCCATCGGGCGAGGTGCCCCAGATGGGCACGCCGGCCTCGGCCAGCGTGTGCACCAGCTTGAGCGGGGTCTGCCCGCCGAACTGCACGATCACGCCCGCGGGCCGCTCCAGGTCGCAGATATTCAGAATGTGCTCCACCGTCAGGGGCTCGAAATAGAGCCGGTCGCTCACGTCATAGTCGGTGGAGACCGTCTCCGGGTTGCAGTTGACCATGATGGTCTCATAGCCCAGACTCTGGAACGAGAAGGAGGCCTGGGTGCAGCAATAGTCGAACTCGATGCCCTGGCCGATGCGGTTGGGGCCGCTGCCCAGCACGATCACCTTCTCGCGGCCGGTGACGGCCGGGTCGGAGGGGCGCGCCTCGCAGAACGACTCATAGTTGCTGTAGAGGTAGGGCGTCAGGGCCGGGAACTCGGCGGCGCAGGTGTCCACGCGCGAATAGGCCGGCGCGATGCCCAGGCCCAGGCGGTGGGCGCGCACGTCCAGTTCGCCTGACGCGCCCACAAAGCGGGCGATGGCCGCGTCAGTGAAGCCCATACGCTTGGCCTGGCGCAGCAGCCCGGCGTCGAGCCCTGCCAGGCCGCCCTCTCGCGCGGCGGCGATGAGCCGGTCGCGCATGGCGCGGGCCGTCTCGATCTGCTGCAGGAACCAGGGATCGATGGCCGTCAGCTCGTGGATCTCCGCCAGCGACAGGCCGCGATCCCGGGCCTCGGCCAGGCAAAAGATGCGCTCGGGCGTGGGCGAGATCAGATTGGCCCGAATCTCGTCCAGGGCGGCTTGGGCGAACTCGTCGGAAAAGAGGCCGTCGCGGCCGTCCTCGCGGGCGCAGAGTCCCTTTTGCAGCGCCTCGATGAACGTCCGCCCGATGGCCATCACCTCGCCCACCGACTTCATCTGCGTACCCAGGGTCAGGTCGGCGTACGGGAATTTCTCCATGTGCCAGCGCGGGATCTTGACCACCACATAGTCGAGCATCGGCTCGAACGAGGCGGGCGTCTCGCGGGTGATGTCGTTGGGCAGCTCATGCAGGCGATAGCCTACCGCCAGCTTGGCGGCGATCTTGGCGATGGGAAAGCCGGTGGCCTTGCTGGCCAGCGCCGAGCTGCGCGACACGCGCGGGTTCATCTCGATCACCAGCGTG
>JAFGLK010000013.1 GCA_016928125.1 Anaerolineae bacterium | reverse complement strand
GGCCAAGGGCTGTGAGGCTTGTCTTGCGCTGGGATTCGGCTTACAATGCGCCCCAATGGCTCGCAACGGGGCCTGGAGTTGCGACGAGGGAGTAGCTGGTGCAGCTGCGGCAGGTCGATACGGAGAATCGTCAAGACGTGGCGCGTTTTGTGCGCTTGCCCTTTCGGCTCTACCGCGAGTCCCGCTGCTGGGTGCCTCCGCTTCTCTCTGAGGCCAGGCTTTTGCTGGACAAGCGCCGCCATCCCTACTATCGGCATTCAGAGGCCGCCTTTTTCACGGTGGAGGATGGACGCGAGACGCTCGGGCGTCTCGCGGTGATGGATAATCGTCACTACAACGAGCATCTCGGTCTCAAGCACGCCTTCTTCGGCTACCTGGATCTCGTGAACGACTGGAATGTGGCGAATCGGCTGTTCGAGGGCGCCTGTGCGTGGGCGAGAGGCCGCGGCCTGGAGGAGTTGCGCGGGCCCAGGGAGCTGCTCGGCGCGGACGCGGGGGGCATCTTGGTCGAGGGATTCGACCAACTGCCCGCAATGGGAGTCCCCTACAATTGGGACTATTACGACGGCCTCATCCAAGCGGCGGGATTCGAGAAGGATCAGGACTGCCTGGGGGGCTATTACAATGGCGCACAGATGTTGCCGGAGCGCATGCATCGCATCGCCGAGCGAGCCAGACGTCGGGGCAACTTCTGGATCAAGACCTTCCAGCCGAGCGAGGATCTGGCCCCTTGGGTGGCCCAGGTCTCACGCATCTATATGCAGGCCTTTGCCAGCAACTATGGTTTCTATCCCTTGACCGATGAGGAACTGGCGCTCATCGGCGGGCGATTGCTGGCCATCGTCGATCCCAGGCTGGTCAAGCTGGTGATGATCGGGGATGAGGTTGTGGGTTTCGTCCTGGCCTATCCCAATGTCGGTCGCGGCCTGCAACGCGCCAGGGGGCATCTCTGGCCATTCGGTTGGTGGCACATTCTGCGCGACCGTCGGCGCACCAGGTACCTCGACGTGAACGGGGTGGGCCTCCTGCCGGCCTATCAGGGCGTGGGTGCCAATGCCTTGCTCTATAGCGAACTGTCCAAGACGATCAAGCAATTCGGATACGAGCATATTGACGTCGTCCATGTGGGAGAAGAGAACCTTCGCAGTCGAGCTGACCAGGAGGCGATCGGCGTGACCTGGTACAAGCGGCACCGCACCTATCGGCGTGCCCTGTGAACTCCGCGAGGCGGTGCCCACGGGCAGGAGAGAGCTACAGATGCGCACGACACAGAATGAGCGCCTGCCACGCCTGACCAAGCTGCTCTACGGGGCAGGAGATCTGGGCTTTAGCCTGACCGACACAGTCATCGGGGTGCTCTTTGCGATCTTTTTGACCGATGTGGTTGGACTGAGGCCCAGCCTGGCGGCGGCCGCCATGTTTGTCGGGCGTAGCTGGGACTATGTCAATGATCCACTGATCGGCTATCTCTCGGATCGGACGCGCACGCGTTGGGGCCGGCGGAGGCCCTTTTTGCTCTTTGGATTCGCGCCTTTTGCCCTGGCCTTTACGGCGCTCTGGTGGCGACCGCCGATCGCGACCGATGTGGGCCTGGCGGTCTACTATGGGATCGCCTACCTGTTCTATGATGCGACGGCGACCCTGGTATATATGCCCTACTATGCTCTGACTCCCGAGCTGACCGAGAACTATGATGAGCGCACGGCGCTCACCAGCTATCGCATGGCTTTCTCGATCCTAGGGGGATTGATCGCCTTCACGCTGCCTCTGGCCATCATTGGCACCATGCGCCCCGAGAACAGCGATCGGGTGCTGTATGTCGGTGCTGGCGTCGCGATCCTTAGCGCACTGCCCCTCCTGCTGACGTTCTTGGGCACTCGCGAACGAGCGGAGTTGCAGCGCCAGCGCCAGCCCGCCCTGCGCGACTCGCTTCGGGCTGCGCTGCGAAATCGGCCTTTCCTCTTTGCCGTGGGGCTTTTTCTGTTCACCTGGTCCGCCATCGAGATCATCCAGGGCATGCTGCTCTTCTTCCTCAAGTATCGTATGAACCTGGAGGCTGAGAGCGAGTTGGTGGCGGGGGCTGTATTCGTGGCCGCCTTGCTGACGCTTCCGGTCTGGGAATGGGCCTCGCGGCGCTGGGACAAGCGCACGGCCTACATCGTCGGGATGGTCTTTCTGTCTGCAGTCATGATCACCTTGATCGTCATCAGCCCCAATTGGGGGTTGGGCGTCGTGTTCTCCCTAGCGGCGTTGGCCGGCGTCGGCGTCGGCGCCGTGCATGTCCTGCCCTGGTCCATGATCCCCGATGCGGTCGAGTGGGACGAGTTGCAGACCGGGCAGCGCCACGAGGGGATGTTCTACAGCCTGGTTCTGCTGCTGCGCAAAGTGGCCTCGTCCTTCACCTTGCCGCTCATGTTGCTGGTATTGGATTGGAGCGGCTATATCTCGAATGCGCCGGTGCAGAGCCCATCGGCCATCCGAGCCATTCGCCTGCTCATGGGCCCGGTGCCCTCGGTCTTGCTTTGCATCGGGATCATCTTCGCGCTGGTGTATCCACTGGGGCGCGAGCGCCATGCCCAGGTGCGCGCGGCCCTGGCCTCTCGACGGGCAGGAGTCGCTCCCGGCCCCGACTGAGGCCATGCTTGGTCGCCGCTTTGAGCCTGTACGCAGACAAGCCTCCACAGGCGCGCGCAGTGCAAAGGATCGTGAGCTCATGAGTCAAGGGGAGTATCATACACTCATCAAAGAGTTGCCAGAGGGCGAGCGGCCGCGCGAGCGCCTACAGCTCTATGGCGCCCGCGCGCTCTCCAACGCCGAACTGCTGGCCATCGCTCTGCGTGTGGGGTCGCCGCACCAGAATGCGGTCGGGTTGGCCCAGCGCCTGCTATCCAGTTTTACCTTGTCCGGCCTCGCCAGGGCCAGCGTGCAGGAGCTCTGCAGCGTGCCGGGCATCGGGCCCGCCAAGGCCTCGCAGGTGCTGGCTGCGCTCGAGTTAGGGCGGCGCCTGTTACTCGCCTCAGAAGACTTGCGCCCGCAGATCACCTCGCCGGAGGATGCCGCCGCGGTGTTCCGACCTCTGCTGGCCAATGAGGCCCAGGAGCACTTATGGGTCATGATCCTGGACACCAAGCATCACGTGCAGCGCCAGGTGCAGGTCTACGTCGGCAATGTGAACACGGCCATGATCCGTATCGCCGAGGTGTTTCGCGAGCCCATCAAGGACAATGCCGCTGCCGTGATCGTGGCCCACAATCATCCCAGCGGGGACCCCACGCCCTCATCCGATGATATCCAGGTTACCCGTGAGATCGTGCGCGCCGGTGAACTGCTGGATATCAAGGTGCTGGATCACCTGATCATCGGCGGGCATCGACATGTCAGCCTCAAAGAGCAAGGGCTGGGATTCTGACCTGACGGGCTCGGTTCATCGGCCACGGGCCTGCCCGCGTAAGGAACGATATGGGCCAAGTACTACAGCCGACGCCGGTCAAGCTGATCGTGCCGATGCTGGCCCGGGAAGCGGCGTGGTTCGAGCGGGCCGAGCGGAGGTTAGCGGCGCATTTCGGCCCCACGGACTATGTCAGCGCCCTCCTGCCTTTCGAGCATACCCGCTACTATGAGCCCGAGTTTGGGCCGGACTTGCTGCGCCTCTTTATCGCCTTTGCCCGCTTGATCGATCCGGGCAGCCTGGCCGAGATCAAGCTGCTCACGAATGCTCTCGAGGCAGAGTGGAGTGTTGAGAGCAGACGGCAGATCAACCTGGATCCTGGTTATCTGTCAGGCGCCAAGCTCGTGTTGGCCACCACCAAGAACCAGGCGCATCGCATCTATCTTGGGCAAGGCATCTATGCTGAGGTCACGCTGATGTACCGTGACCGGGATTACCGCGCTTTGCCGTGGACCTACCCCGACTATGCCAGCGAGGCTTACCTGCGGGTGCTGCGCGAGGTGCGCGCCCTCTATATGCAGCAGCTTCGCACCGCGACTCGGTAGCTCCCTACTCCACCATCAGGCTCATATCAGAGACCATGCTCTCATAGTCCCACCCTGAGGCGTACACGCGCACCTTGACGATCTTGAAGGGGCGGACCGGCAGTATCTCGGCCAAGTTCGGCGACTCGTAGATGTACCAGCGATCCTCCGGGATCAGGGCGCCGTAGGTCGTCGGCGTATCTGCCTCATTGCGGACGTAAAAGCCCTGCACCCACTCGGCCTCGCTGTCATAGACATCACGATAGGTGATGCGGATCATCAAGGGATATTCGGAACTGAGATATCCACCCCCGGGCAAACTCTGATGCCGCACATTCACCGCGGCGCGCATCACCAAAGAGGTGGTGGGGTCTGGGAGCTGCTTGTTGAGCGTTTGCTCAAGGATGGTTTCGCAATGATTGCCCTGTCCGCCGTAGCGTAAGAAACGAACCGCGCGGCGGCCCTCGTCGACCACCAACTCCGCGGAGCCATCCACATCGCCGCCGTCGGCTCCCTGATCGTTGAAAACGCGCCAGCCTTGGTCAAGCGTCTCGGAGAAATCCCCGTTCTGCAAGAGGTTCCGCGCTACGTCCGTGACGCGCTGCGGAGCTTGGCCCAGCTTGACTTCCGTGCGCTGCCTTGCCTCCAGCCCGAGAACCTGTCCGAGAGCCTCCACCGTGGCGTG
>JAFGLK010000604.1 GCA_016928125.1 Anaerolineae bacterium | reverse complement strand
GGAGCTGCTCGGTAGCGGGGTCCAGCCGCGACGAGGCTTCATCCAGGATGACCAGGCCCGGATCCTTGAGGAGCACTCGCGCAAAGGCCAGGAGCTGGGCCTCGCCAGCGGAGAGGCTGCGCCCGTCTGCCAGCAGCTTTGTGTCGAGGCCCTGGGGCAGCGACTGATACCAGGCCCACAGCCCCAGCTCGCGCAGCGCGTCGAGGATCAGGCCGTCGGGGATCGCCTTGCTAAAGAGGGCCACGTTGTCGCGCAGGCTGCCCTGAAAGAGCTGCACATTTTGGGTGACCAGGCCCACGCTGCGGCGCAGCTCGCTCAGGGAGAGGTCGCGCAGGTCCGCATCGCCGAGAAGGACCTGCCCCGCGGAGGGGTCATACAGACGGAAAAGGAGGCGCGTCAGGGTGGTCTTGCCGCTGCCGGTGCGGCCCAACAGCCCCAGCACGCGCCCCGGCGCCAGGCTGAACGAGATGTCGTGGATCACCGCGGCGGCCTCGTCCTCATCGCGGCCAGCCTCGTATTGAAAGCTCACGTCGCGGAGCGAGACGCTCAGGGCGCCGGCCGCCAGCGAGCGGGAGGGCGCCTCGACCAGGCCAGGGCGCGTATCCAGAAGCGACAACACCCGCTCGATGCTGGCCCCGGCGCGCTGCAGGCTCTCCATGTTATGCCGGATCTCGGCCAGCGGCTGGCGCAGTCGGTCAAAATAGACCATCAGCAGATAGACGGTGCCGATCGTTACACGCCCGCTCAGGAAGAGGCCCGCGCCGATGGCCAGGGCGCCGACGCGCGTGGCGTTGAAGGCCAGCGATCCCGCAGCCTGGCTCAGCGCCTGCACCAGCTTGGCCCGGCGCCAGCTCAAGGCCAGGGTGCGCATCAGACGGTTCAGCCGCCACAGGGTGTGCGCCTCGGCGCCATGGGCGCGGATGTCCTCGGTGGCCCCGAGGCGCTCGCCCAGGAAGGCGAACATCTCGCCGCTCGCCTGGCGCGAGTCGCCCCAGGCTTCCACGGCGCGCCGTTGGGCGGCCCGCAGCGCGGTGGCCACCAGGAGCGCATAGGCCAGGCCCATCAGCCCGATGCGCCAGTCCTCTGCAAAGAGCACGACCAGAATGCCCAGCGCCAGGAGCCCGCCGCTGAGCAGGCGCAGGGCCAGTTGCGAGAAAAAGTGGGTCAGATTCGACACATCCCCGTCGATGCGCTCGATCAATTCGCCGGGCATGTGCGCCTTGTGGAAGGCCATGTCAAGCCCCAGAACATGCTCCAGCAGATCGCGTCGCAGGGCGTTCGTCGCGCGCCAGGCAATGCTCTCGCTGAGGTAGACGGTGGCAAAGGAGGTGGCCTGGGTGAAGACGGCGACGGCCAGGTAGGTCAGGGCGATGGGAAGCAGACGGGGGCCGGCGCCGGTTGGAGCGCCGCGCGCGGCCGCGACGGCGCTATCGATGAACGTGCGCATGATCTGCGGGTTGATCAGCCTCAGGCCGACGTCGCCCGCGATCACCAGGCCCAGCGCGAGCACCAGCCTGCGGTGGGCGCGCAGGTAGCGCAGGAGCAGGGCCCCGGAACGTTTGAGGTGATGCTGGCTATTCGCCATCGGACTTGCGACTCAAGCACACCCCCCGTATGTAGATCGGCATGGCACGCCGGACAAACGGCGCGCCAGCCGACGCCAGCGGCAATTCAGCGCTCCTCGGCCGGGGGCCGTCGGTAGGCCATGCCCTGGAAGGTGGCCACCAGCTCGCCGGCCTCGTCGGTGACGCGGATGGCATAGGTGCCGATGCGTCGGCTGACCGCCACCGGCTCGCCCTCGGCATAGAGCAGGCCCCCGCGCACCGCCTTGACGTACGAGATGTTCACGTTGATGGCCACCGCCGTGGCGCCCTGCGAGTTGGCCGCCGCGGCAAAGACCAGATCGGCCAGGCTGTAGATCGCCGCGCCGTGGACCATGTCCAGGCCGTTCAGGTGGCGCTCGGTGATCTGCAGGCGCGCCCGCGCCCGGCCGTCGCCGACCTCCAGCAGCTCGATGCCCACCGCCCGCGCAAAGCGGTCGTTCCCGATGATGGCCTGTACGTCGTTCAACTTGTCCTCCCCTGCTCGCACGCTCGCTTAGCCTGTCGAAGCGACCGCGCCGGCGTGCCTCACGCCGCCCGAGTGTAGCACGGCCCAACCTCGCGCGCAAAGCAGCCGCCGCCTTTCCCCGGGATAAGATGAAAAAACTGTCATCTTGGGGAGGGCGATTGGTAACGAATCTGTCATCTTCAGGCGTGCCGGCTGCGCTTTTTTATGGTATGATAGATATAGACGCGCGCTGGCCCTTCGGGGGGCGGCAGCTCGTCTGCCGCGAAGGCCGCGCGCGTCGAGAGGGAGAGGGTGACGCTGTCCAGTGCCCCCGAGCGGACAGCGGTTTTCTGAACCGTCGACGGGCTGTGCCACGGGTGCTGTCGCTACGCCCCTGGAGCGCCAAGCTCCAGCTTGGCAGCTCTGGTAGAGCGCCGCATGGGCCGACCTGGAGGTCGGCGCTCCATGCCGACCTGGAG
>JAFGLK010000111.1 GCA_016928125.1 Anaerolineae bacterium | reverse complement strand
GGGGCGGCTATGACGAGCCTTTGATTGCCGAGGCGCTGCCGCGTTCGCTCTACTGCGTCTGCGCACACATCGATGGGCGGATCGTGGGCATGGCGCGGGTGATCGGCGATGGTGGCCGAACTCGCGCTTGGCCGCGGGTATGACGATCTTCTGGCGGGCCGCAAGCCAGGCGGGGGAGGGATCTTCCCTCGACAGGTCAGGGCTTGTGGATGCGATGGGCTAGATATACTGAGTATACCTACCCCACGGTTTGCCATCGGCCTCGGCGCCGATGGTTCGCCGCTCTGCGCGCCGGGTTCCATGACGTCTGAGGTGTTCAGGCTTGTTCAATCCAAGGAGCCTTGTTCAGTCCAAGGAGGATTGTATGATCCAGGAGATCACGGCCGAGGCCTTGCACCCTGAGGCGTTCATCGCCCATCAGGTGGACGAGATCCGCGCTGCGGTTGGGGAGGGCGTCGCCATCAACGCCCTGTCGGGTGGCGTCGACTCGTCCACGGTCACCATGCTGGGGCATCGTGCCCTGGGCGAGCGCCTGCGCACGGTGTTCATCGACAATGGCCTGATGCGCGCCGGCGAGCCCCAGCGTGTGGTGGACACCTTTCAGGCGCTGGGCGTGCCGGTGGAGCTGATCGATGCGCGCGCCGAGTTTTACGCAGCTCTCGCCGGGCTGACGGACCCGGAGGCCAAGCGCGAGGCGATCACGCTGACCTTCTACAAGACCGTGTTCGGGCGCCTGGTGCGCGAGAGCGGCGCCCGCTTTTTGCTGCAGGGCACCATCCTGACCGATGTGGACGAGACGGTGGCGGGTATCAAGCGGCAGCACAATGTGCTGGCCCAGCTCGGCATCGATCCGGAGGAGGCCTACGGCTATGCCGTGCTGGAGCCGCTGCTTCAGCTTCGCAAGGACGGCGTGCGCAAGCTCGGTCGCGGGCTGGGCCTGCCCGAGGCGATCTACGACCGGATGCCTTTCCCAGGGCCGGCCCTGGCGGCGCGAGTCATCGGCGAGGCGACGCCGGAGCGCCTCGAGACGGTGCGCCGGGCGACGGCGGTGGTGGAGCGCGTGCTGGCCGACAGCGGGGCGTTCCAGGTTATGGCCATTCTACACGCCGATCGCGTCACGGGGATGCGTGACGGGCGACGAGACTACGGACAGCAGATCGAGGTGCGGTGCTGGGAGAGCGTCGACGCGCGCACGGCCACGCCGACGCATCTTCCCTGGGGGGTGCTAGAGGAACTGGCGACCGCCATTCTGGGTGAGGTGCCCGGCGTGGTCAGCGTGACGTACAACCTCGCGCCCAAGCCACCCTCAACCATGGAGGCGGTGTAGTTCGTTTGTGTCGCCCTGTGGGGTGGATGCATGCCCAGCCCCATAGGACAAGGAGGTTCGCAGGCATGAGAGGCATCATCGCCTATTGCGGTCTGACCTGCTACGACTGCCCGAGCTATGTGGCGCATCGCGACAACGATCTGCAGGCCCTGCAGGAGTTGGCCGAGCGCACCCAGCGCGAGTTCGGCATCGAGGCCACGCCCGACTCGGTGCGCTGCGAGGGGTGTCAGGGCGAGACTGGCCTCAAGATCGGCTATTGCGCAGAGTGCGAGATACGTGCCTGTGGCGTAGCGCGTGGCGTGATCCACTGCGGGGCTTGCGAGGACTATGCCTGCGAGAAGCTCGAGGCCTTTTTCGCCATGGCGCCGGAGGCGCATGAGACGCTCGAGGCCTATCGCCGGTCGAGGCCGCCCAGCTGACTGGACTACAATGCACCCGCATGAGGAGAGAGCATGAATACATTGGAGGCGATCGCTGCCCGCCGAAGCATCCGCAGGTTCAGGCCCGACCCGATTCCCGACGAGGCCCTGCGCGCCATCCTGAACGCCGCCATCCAGGCGCCCTCGGGCAAGAATCGGCAGCCCTGGCGTTTGGTGGTGGTCCGCGGCGACGCGCGCGCCGAGATGGTGCGTTTGATGCGCGAGGCGGTCGCCAGGGCCGAGGCGCAGGGCGAAGACACCGGCAGCGCCAAGTGGAGCGCCAACGTGATGGAGCAGGCCCCCGTGACGGTGTTCGTCATCAATCCGGACGGGGTCCATCCCTGGCTGCTGCGTTCCATCGACCAGTCCTTCTCGGAGCTGGTCGATACCCAGTCGATCGGCGCCGCGATCCAGAACATGCTGTTGTCAGCTCTGGATCTCGGCCTGGGCTCGCTCTGGATCTGCGATGTGCTTTTCGCCTACGACGAGCTGAGCAATTGGGTGGGCGAGCCCGGCGAGTTGATCGCCGCCGTGTCGTTCGGCTATCCCGACGAGAGCCCCGGGCCACGCCCGCGCCAGGCCTTTGACGACCTGGTGGTCTGGCGCTAGCCTGGGCATGGGCAAGGACATCCGCACCTGAGTGGAGGCCCATGCGTGACCTTACCGCGCTGCTGATCGTCGCCATCCTGGTGATCCTTCTGGGTCTTGAGGGGTTGCTGTTCTTGCGGCCGGCGCCCGAGTCGGGCTTGGGCGCCAACCCGGGGCGCTGTGCCCCGCCAGCTGCGCTGGAGACGCGTCTGGCGCGAGAGCCTGTGGCTCTGCATACCGCCTCGGTGCGCGAGGCCACAGCCTGCTGCGCCACGCCGGTGCCTGCCATAGAGACATTGTTGGCGGACTATCCCCGCGAGGTAACGCGTGATCCTCGCGTGGCCACCGCCCTGGCGCAAGATGCCTGTCTGGCGGCGGTGGAGGAGAGCGCGCGAGTGCGGCGCACGCTGACTGGCTCAGCCCCAACGCCTGGCCCAAGTGTGACCTCTTTGACACCATGAGCGGGTGAGGCCGAGACGCTGGGAGGAGGATATGATGCAGGGGCCCGGACCAGGACCGACTTCAGCTCTGCCTGGCAGATCCTCCTTTGTGGGGCGTCGTGCGGAGCTGGGGCGCCTCGAAGCCCATCTCAGCGCTGCGCTGACCGCCGGGCGCGGGGCCCTGGTGTTTCTGGCGGGCGAAGCCGGCGTGGGCAAGACCGCGCTGGCGCGGGAGTTCGCCGAGATGGCCCGGGCCAGAGGCGCGGGCGTCCTGTGGGGCGCGTGTTTCGAGGGCGAGTGGCAGCCAGCCTATGCGCCCTGGGCTGAGGCGCTGCGTGGTTACTTGAGAGCGCGTCACGGCGAGCGTCGACGGGCATCTCTGGGACCCGCCGCCGCCATTCTGGCCGCTTTAGTGCCTGACCTCACGAGCGACCTGCCCGAGACCACTGCGCCCGAGCGGTTGGGCATGGGCGGGGACCGTCTTCGGCTGTACGATGCGCTGACTCAGTTCCTGGCGGCTGAGGCCAGCGCTCAATGTCTTCTCCTCGTGTTGGACGACCTGCATTGGGCCGACGAGGAATCCCTGTCCCTGCTGCGCTATCTGGGGCGCTTTGTGCCTCGCATGCCGCTGCTGCTGCTGGGCATCTACAGCGATCCCGATCTGCAGCTCCAACGGCCTCATTCCCTGCTTGAGGCCCTGGGCGCCCTGCGACGCCAGACAGACGTGGACGAAATGCACCTGAGCCGGCTAGAGCGCGCCCAGGTGAGCGCCTATGTGGCGACCGCGACCGATCTCCGGCCCTCAGAGGCGTTGATCGACGCCCTGATGCGCGAGACGGATGGCACGCCCCTGTACGTGCGCCAATTGGTGGACCACTGGCGCGAACGGGGCCAGCCGCAACCTGGTCCGCTCGGGGCTGGAGACCTTGTCGATCTGGACGTCCCCGCAAGCGTGCGTGAGGTGGTGGAGCACCGTCTGGGTCATCTCTCGCCCGACGCGGACGCCGCGCTGCAGATTGCCGCGGCTTTTCCTGGCGGAGTGCGCTTTGTCGAGCTGCGCGCCCTGGTTGAGATGGAAGAGGAGCGTCTGCTCGACGCACTCGACGAGGCCTTTGGCTCGGGCCTCATCGAGGCTTCCGTCGACAGACCATCGGTCTACAGGTTCGCCCATGAAGTGGTGCGCCGCGCCGTCTGTGACCGGCAGAGCCCTGCTCGCCAGGCGCAACTCCAGCGTCGCATCGCAGAGGCGCTGGAGCGCGTCCATGCCGGACGCGAGACCGAACACGCCGCCGAGATCGCCTGGCACTATGGCGCGTCGGCGAGTCTGCCAGGCGCGGAGCGAGGCATCCCCTATGCCCTCAAGGCGGCCCGACGCGCTCGAGCGGCGTATGGCCCCGACCGAGGCGTAGCGCTTCTGCGGCTCGCAGAGCGGCTCGCGGCCTGGCCGATCCGCGTCGAACTGCGCGGCGAGGTCCAGCGCGAGCTGGCGCTGGCGCTCGCTGAGGCCATGCGCTGGGGGCAAGTCATGCCGGCGGTGGAAGCGGCCGTCGATCTGGGC
>JAFGLK010000603.1 GCA_016928125.1 Anaerolineae bacterium | reverse complement strand
TGTGCAGATGCCAGAGATGGACGGGCTCGAGGCATCGCGGCGCATCTGTGCCCGCTGGCCGCGCGGCCAGCGCCCGCGCATCATTGCGATGACCGCTAACGTGATGCAGGGCGACCGCGAGGTGTGCCTGGAGGCGGGGATGGATGATTACGTCGCCAAGCCCATCCGCGTCGACGAGCTCGCGTCGGCGCTCAGCAGGGCGCGCGGAGATGCGTCACTGCCAGCGGAGCGTGTCGACAAGCCTGCCGAGGTGGCCACCTAGAGATCAGGGGGGCTGCAATGCCTGGTCATACAGACGTGCAAAAAGACGTGGCTGAGCAGACGAGCATACCAGCTTGGACGCTGGACAGCTTGCGGGCCGCCATCAGGCACGCGGCTGCCAGCCACGACTGGCCCACGGTGGTGGCGCTCGCAACAGAGGCGCTGGCCCTGCCCGGTGTGACGCCTGAGGCAGCCTTCGAGTTGCTCGATACGCGCGCCACCGCCTTCAGGTACATGGCCGATTTCGCCGCGAGCCAGGCAGATGGCGAACGTATGGCAGCTGTAGCCCGCGAACTGGATGACTTGGACCTCGAGATCCGCGCGGTGACTAGCCAACTCGAGACGACCCTACTCTCGATAGCTCGGGGAGCGGGGGAGCGCCTGTTGGAGGCGGCTGGCGCGTTGGCTAAGCGATCCAGCGATCCGCGGGCAGAGGCGCTTCTTATGCTCACCTCGGCTGCGGCAGCCAACCTGCGGGGCGACCTCCGTGAGACTCAGGAGCACGGCGAGCGGGCACTCCGTATGTACCAAGAGCTGGGCGACGAGCACGGCCAAGCACTCTGCCAGCGCAACCTGTTTCACGTAGCTTATGCCTCTGGCCAGCCAGCCCGGGCCGGAGCCATTGCAGAGCAGGTGCTGGAGCTGTCTCGCCGCATCGGCGACCGTGAAGGCGAGGGAATCGCATCCAACTTGCAGGGCATGACCCAGACGGATCGGGCTCAGAGCCGCGCGAAGTACGAGCAGGCCTTGGCTGTGGCCGAGGCGATCGGTCATCAGCCTGTGCAAGTTACCATGTTCAACAACCTGGCTGGGATCTACGCGTATCTGGGCATGTATCGGCGGGCCATCGACTACGCAGAGCGGGCCGTTGTGCTGGCGCGCCGGGTACAGGCGCGCGGCGGCTTGGCTTACTTCCTGGACACGCTCGCCCGGGCCTATCTGGGCATGGGCCGGCTCGAGCGGGCCGAGCAGGCTTTCGTCGAGGGCCGCGCCACCGCGCGAGAGGTCGCAGACCGCGCGGTCGAAGCCTGCTATCCGCTCGGCCTGGGCTGGGTGGCTCTGGCAAATGGGCGGCCGGCCGAAGCGGTCCAGCACTTCGAGGAAGCGGCCGAGATATGGAGCAGTCTGGGGAGAACCACCGACGTGGGGGTCCTGCTGGCCTGGAAGGGCGCGGCGCACCTCGCGCTGGGCGAGGTGGACGCCGCCGTGGATGCCACTGCACGGTCCGTCGCGCTGGTGGAGGCGGGCAACATCACCTTCGAATACGCCCCACAGGATGTCTGGTGGTGGCGCTACCGGGCGCTGACGGCGCCCCATCACCCCTCACCCCCAACCCCTCTCCCACACGGGGAGAGGGGAGCGAGCCCCCCTTCGCCCCTTGTGGGGGAAGGGGCGGGGGATGGGGGCGACGCCGCTTGGCGCGCGCTGGACCGGGCGCGCGATGCGATGGTTGGGGCCATCTCCACACTCAGCGACGATGGCCTGCGGCGCAGCTTCCTCAACAAGGTCGCCGTGAACCGCGCCATCGTAGAGGAATGGCTGCTCCAGGCGACCCGACGCGGTCTGCCGCTGGAGCCACTCACCGATCATCTGTCGGGCGCGCCAAGCGCCGAGGAGCAACTCAAGCGTATGCTGGATGTCGGCGTGCGCCTCAGCGCCCGGCGTGAGGAAGGAGAACTGTCCGATCAGGTCCTCGACGAGGTCGTTGAGTTGACCGGAGCAGAGCGGGCCGCGCTGCTGCTCATCGATGATGCGGGCACGCGCCGTGTGGCGGCAGCGAGTGTGATCGGCAGACCGGTCGCTGCCCAGAACCTCGACGTAGCGGACGCGCAACTGGCCTGGCTGGCCGCGCTGACCCCAATCCTCGATGAGGCGGCGGACAAGCGCGTGCCCGTTCTGCGCCATCTGCCCTCGGACGCACCTGCACTCGAACAGGCATCGGTTCTCTGCACACCCCTGAATGCGCCAGGCGGGCTGGTGGGGTTGGTCTGCGCCGAGTTGGGCGGCCATTTCGGGCGCTTCAGTCCCCGTGACCGCGACCTGCTGGCAGTGCTGGCCAACCAGGCAGCCGTGGCCCTCGAGAATGCCGCGTGGGCTGACACGCTGGAGCAGCGTGTCGAGGACCGCACCGCCGAGTTGAGCGCAGCCAATGCGCACCTCGAGGAGCGCACCAGGGAGCTGGAGATCATCAATAGCATCGGCCAGGGTCTGGCTCGGCAGCTCGATTTCCAGGCCATCATCGACCTGGTGGGAGACAAAATCACTGAGATATTCTCCGCCCAGGCCTCTGGTATTCACCTGCTCGACCGCCAAGCCGGTCTCGTCCGCCCCCTGTACTATCACGATCTGGGCCATCGGGGTCACGGCGAACC
>JAFGLK010000602.1 GCA_016928125.1 Anaerolineae bacterium | reverse complement strand
CCTTGGCCCAGGCCTTGACCGCCTGGGTGAGCTCCTGCGAAGCGCCTCTCTGACTCATCCTTTCCTCCTTTTGTTGGACAACCCAAGCCTACTCAGCCCACCTGCACCAGCCGCACGGTCTGGGTGGGATAGGGCATCTCGATGCCCGCGGCGTCGAAGGCCTCCAGGATGCGCACGACGCCGGCATCTTTGGCATCGAAAAAGCCCACCTCGCCGGTGTCGATCCAGTAGTAGAGGATGAAATCAACGGTGGCGGGCCCCAGGTTGCCATAGACCACCCGAGGCGCCGGCTCTGACTGCACGCCGGGGATGGCGGCGATGGTCTCCAAGGCAATCGCGCGCGCCCGCTCCAGATCGGTGCCATAGGCCACGCCTACATTGAGCTCGAGACGTCGGCGCGTGTCGCGGCTGAAATTGGTGATGGGGCTGGCGAACACGTCGGCGTTGGGGATCAGCACATACTTGCCGTCCCAGGTGCGAATCTCGGTGGCGCGCAGGTTCACCGCCTGGACCGCGCCAGAGTAGCCCCCGATGGTCACGCCATCGCCGAGACGAAAGGGGCGTTGCAGCAGGAGCAGCAGCCCGGCCACAAAGTTCTTGCTCACATCCTGCAGGGCGAACCCGATAGTAAAGCCGATCACCCCCAGCCCGGTGAGAAAGGCGGTCACATTGAAATCCACCTGCTGCAAAGCCATGGTCAGGCCCAGGGCGATGATCGACCAACGCGCCAGCTTGCTCAGCAGCAGGGTCGCCTCGCGCGACACCCCGCGCCGCTCCATACGACGCTCGATCAGCCGCGCGATCAGAGAGGAGATGAACAGCGTGGCCGCGAAAACAATCAGCGACACGACCACCTTGGGCAGAAAGAGGATGATGTTCGTCAGCAGGGTCTCGAACGACTGGGAGAGATTCAGCAAAATGATCCTCCTCTCGGCGTGGGTCGGGGACGGCCTAACTTGGGCGGATAGTAGGCCAGCCGCCGCAGGGTGTCAAGGAAGTTACGCTTGACAGCCGCCAGCGAACGCAATACATTGCCACTACAACGACCCCACACGGTTCGCGCTCAGGCCAGCGTCGCTCCGCGCACATCCCGGCCGCGCCTGAGCATCAGGAGCGCGCGTTCGGCCCCCAGGTGGGCCGGCTCCTGCTCGGCCCGTGGCGGGCTGTCTTCGGGCAGCGCGGGCTCCGGCGCCCGTCCGCCCGCGAGCGGACCAAGCCACGAGAGGAGGCCCACATGTCTCGACGACGCCTCTCTACCCTAATTCCTCCCGCCCTCGTCCTCGTAGCCGTTATCGCGGTTATCGTTCTGGGAGAGCCGCCCACGCCGAGCCAGGCCGCCGCCCCGCTGGCCACGGCCTACTGCTCGGATCAGCAGGGCGTGTACGCGGACCTGGAGTTCGGCGAGCCGATCCAGCGCAGCATCACGCTTTCCTGCGCCCCGGCGGGCTCCAAGACCACCCGGGTCGAGGTGCAACTGAACGTACGCCACGAATGCAGCCCCGACCTGAACGTGCACCTGGACAATTCGCATCGTTCCGTGTGGCTGCAGGAGCGCTCCTGCCCGAGCCACTCGGGGCCAACCCTGCTCGAGTTCACGGTAGACAACGCCTTCGACGGCGACCCGGTGAACGACACCTGGACGTTGTTCGTGGCGGACCAGTGCCCCGAGTGCGATGGCGCCTGGTCGACCTGGTCCATTCGCGTCTACTATGAGACGGGCACGCCCACGCCGACCGCGACGCCACGCGTCTCGCCGACCAGGACCCGCACGCCGTCGCCGAGCGTGCCGCCCTCCTCGCGCACGCCTACCCAGACGCGGCCCGTCTACACGGCCACGCCCACCCACACGCCGCGGCCGGGCTGCGACGCGCTTCACGCGGATTTCGATGCCTCGGTCTTTTGCGCGATCAGCGTGAGCTTCGCCGACCAGAGCATCGGCCCGCCGGGCGATCCCATCACCTCCTGGCAGTGGGATTTGGGCGATGGGAACACGAGCAACCTGCAGAACCCCCAGCACACCTTCGCTGAGGGCATCTGGCCGGTGACGCTGACCGTACAGACCCAGAGCGGCTGCGAGGCCACGGTCACCAAGCACCTGGAGCTCTTTTACCCGGCTTGGGACCTGCGCAAAGAGCTGATCGAGCCCCAAGGGCCGCCGCATGTGGATGACGCGCTCACCTACCGCCTCATCTTTGGGAATCCGAACCCCTATGCGATGCACGATTTCTATCTGTACGACCTCTTTGACACGAGATACTTTGAGTTCATCTCCGCTTCGCCTCCGCCCGACCAGGTCAAGCCGGCGTACAGCTCATCCATGCTCGTCGTTTGGGAGAGTCAGGGATCGCTCGCGCCGGGGCAACAGCGCGAGGTTCTGGTGACCTTGCGCGCCAAGCAGGTGGTGGCCCCGCCGATCCAGGAGTTCCAGTGCAACCAGGCCTGGGCCTTGTTCACGCCGTTCGTCGACGACTGCGGCTACTCGGTCTACACACCGGCCTGCGTCGAGATCGGGCCCCGGCCGGAGCTGCCGCTGCGCATCATCAAGTCAGTGATCGACCCGCCCGGCGGCGCCGCCAGCGTAGGTGACGTGATCGAGTACGAGATCCGCGTCCAAAACCTGGGCGATGGCCCCGTCACGTTCAACGTCGAGGACAGCTTCGATCCCCTCGACTATAGCTTCGTGAGCGCCAACCCCTGGCCGACGGTCAGCCAGGATCTGGCCACGTCCTGGCTGCTGATCTGGGAGAACCGCACCCTGGCCGCGGGCCAGTCGTTGATCATCCGCGTGCGCCTGCGCGCCGAGCGCCCCACCCAGGCGGCGCTTAACTGCGTCACCTATCGCATCCCGCCCGTTCCGCAGATCGGCCAGCCCGCCGTCGTGGGGCCCAAGGCGTGTGCGTCGGTGAACGTGCATGGCGAGGGGGAACGCGCCTTCTCTGTCACCAAGCGCTTCACCCAGCCCAGCTCCAAGATCGCGCACCTGGGCGATTGGGTGGCGTTCGAGACGCGCTTCGACTATAGCGGGAGCGAGGCGGCCAGCCGGGTGGACCTCTACGATTATATCCAGCCCGCGTCGGTGTCGCCCTTCCTGCCGCTGCAGTTCGGCTTTCTGTGGCCGTTCCAGGCGGGGGATTGGGCCAAGGTGACGGCTGCCTTCAAGACCCAGGACACGGCCTCGCCGGCGATCAACACCGCCGAGTGGACCGCCCAGTGGCCCGATGGCAGCAGCCAGATGAAGGCCGCCAAGGACTATATCTTCATCGTCGAGCCTGGCCTGGGGCAGGGCGGACTGGCGGTGCGCAAGCGCCTGATGGATCCCCAGGGCGATGCGGCCGTGGGCGACGTCGTCACCTTTCATATGGACGTGACCAACACCAGCGGCGACACGCTGGCCGTGGTGCAGCTCACCGATAGCTACGATCCGCTCTGCCTCGAGTTCTACGCCGCCAGCATCCCGCCCACCAGTGTGACCCCGGGCAGCCTCGCGTGGAGCCAGCTCGGGCCTCTGGCGCCGGGCGATACCATCGGGTTGAATGTCCAGTTCCGCGTGCTCGCGGCCTGCGGCATCAAGCTGAACTGCGTCAAGGCGGTGGGGCAGGTGCCGGGCGCCCCCAGCCTGGTGGCGGCGACCTGCGAGCCGGTGCGGCTGGTGGGCGAGCGGCCCGAGCTGCGCATCGCCAAGCAACGCCTGTCGCCCAGCCCTGCGCCGCTGGGTAGCCTCGTCGAGTACCAGATTGAGGTAACGAACGTGGGCAGCGCCGCGCTTTCGGCGGTGCCGCTGCGCGACCTGTACGATGTGCTCCATCTCGAGTTCGTCAATGCGACGCCCGCGCCTGACGCTGTGGACCCGCAGGCTGGCGCCCTCGAGTGGGTCAACCTCGGACCGCTCCTCCCTGGGCAGTCCCACCTGGTGACGGTCCGGCTGCGCGCCATCAAGGCTGGCGCGCCGGTGCGCAACTGCGCCTTCACCGAGTACCCCCAGGGCAGCACGTCCACCTTGCTGCGCGACTGCGCCCTGGTCGAGATCATCGACGAGGGCCCGGCGATCCAGATCGAGAAGGAGCGCATCTCGCCGGCCCCGCACGTGCCGGTCTCGCCCGGCCAGACCCTGGCCTTTGAGATCACCGTGCGCAACGTGGGCGGCCCGCCGCTGCACGATCTGGTGGTGGTGGACAGCTACGACGCCGATGCGTTGGCCTTCCTGAACGCCCCGGGCATGAATACCCTCACTCCGGCGCCCGGCCTGCTCGAGTGGCGCATCCCGCTGCTCGATCCAGGCGTGGGGAAGAGCTGGACGGTGCTCTTCACGGTCAAAGAAGGGTGGGGCTCGACCACCAACTGCGTCGAGGTCGAGGCGCGAGACCCCGCGGGGCAGCCGGTGCACGACGAGGCTTGCGTGCCGGTCGAATTGGTGCCTGCCGAGCCGGGCATCGCCCTGCATAAGCGCGCCGCCGACGTGCAGAGCCTGCCGACCGTCGGCAGCGTGGTGCGCTTTGAGGTGAGCGTGCAGAACACCGGCACCACGCCGCTGGTGCAAGTGCCCCTGCACGATGTGTACGCCACCAGCTGCATCTCCCTGATCAGCGCGGTGCCCGCGCCTGATTTCCACGATCCGGCGGCAGGCGAACTACGCTGGGACAACTTGGGACCACTCATGCCGGGCGATGCCCATCTGGTGCAGTTGGTGATGCGCGTCTTGGCGCCCTGCTGGCCGCTGGAGAACTGCGCCGAGAGCGTGGCGCTCGACGTGAACGACGAACGCGTGGCCGCCGGCGAGTGCGTGCCGCTCTGGGTGCGCAGCGGGCCGGGCGAGAACCCGCTCTTCATCCCGCTGGCGATGAGGCCCTGACGCATTCTCGGAGGTGCGACGCACTGCGCTGTTGCGTCGCACCTTCGCGGTCTTGACAGGCCTCCCCCGCCCCGGCTACATTACCCCACGAGTTAGGTGCCCGGCACCTAAGGACCGATGCGTTGGCGAGGGGGGAGGAGGCCCATGAACGTCGTGAGGACAGCGCTGCCGGATGTGCTGATCATCGAGCCCACCATCCATGAGGACGCCCGCGGCTTTTTCTACGAGAGCTATAGCGCACGCCAGTACGCCGAGCACGGCATCGGCGACTGCTTTGTGCAGGACAATCACTCGCGCTCGACCCGGCGTGTCCTGCGCGGCCTGCACTATCAGGCCCAGCCGGGCCAGGCCAAGCTGGTGCGCGTGGCCCTGGGCGAGGTGTTCGACGTGGCGGTGGACATTCGCTGGGGCTCGCCCACCTTCGGCCGCTGGGTGGG
>JAFGLK010000110.1 GCA_016928125.1 Anaerolineae bacterium | reverse complement strand
TTCATCGCCAACAGCCTGGACATTGATGCAGTCGGCGTAGGTGCCGATCAGCGCGATTACGTGCGCGTCAAGTACTATTGGTGGCGCGAATTCTTTGCCACTTCGTTAGCCTGGTGGCAAGTCAAGATCAGCCGCCCTGAGCCGATCATGGGCGAGCAGCTGCCCATCTTTGGCAGCTCACCCTAGCTCATCGAGCAGCGCGGTCGCCAGCTCGCTGGCCCCCCAAAGGGGCGCATCAGCCCCGAGACTGGATCGCTGAAGGTCCACGGCAATGCCCTGCAAGGCGCGTTCGCGGGCACTCTGCGACACCCAGGCGAGATAGTCGGCGCCAGACTCGACGACCCCGCCGCCCAGGACGACGCGCTCGAGGTGCAAGAGGTTCAGCGCGTTGCCGATGGCCAAGCCCAAAGCCTGGGCGCTGCCCCTCAGCGCAGCCAGCGCCAGATGATCCCCGCCCTGAGCCGCCAGGCTCACGTCCGCGGCGTCAAACTGCGACCGCCCACGCAGCGCTGAGGGCGCGTCCGTGTTCTGCAGGGCCGCCTCCACTCGCCGAACGATGGCAGGGCCTGCGGCCAACGCCTCCAGACAGCCCCGGCGACCGCAGGGACAGGGAGGTCCCTCAGAATCCAGGCCCATGTGTCCGATCTCGCCGGCCATGCCCAAGCCGCGATAGAGCGCCCCATCGAGCACGAGGCCACCGCCGACGCCGGTGCCCACGTTGACGTAGAGCATGCTCCGTGCGCCCCGGCCGGCGCCATAGCGCCACTCGCCCAGGGCGGCGGCGGTCGCATCGTTTTCGAGGGCCACGGGGACGCCGTACCGCTGGCTGACATAGCCCTGCAGAGGGAATCCCTCCCAGCCCTTGACGTGATGGCATGCGCGCGGGCAGCCTCGGCGGGCGTCCACCGGCCCGTCGAAGCTGATGCCGATCGCTCGCAGCGCGACGCCGGACTCGGCGAGTTGCTCGTCCGCAAGAGCAAGCATCCGCTGCAGCACCGCCTCAGCGCCTTCAGACGAAGGCGCCATACACCGCGCCTGGGTCAGCCAATCGCGCTGGCCGAGCTCGCGCACCGCGGCCGCGAGCTTGGTGCCGCCGAAATCCAACGCCAGCAATCCCAGCACCACGATACCCCCGAGGTCAGAACTCGTACTCAAACATCTTGCAGTAGCTTTCGTAGCGCATCTCGGCGATCTCGCCCCGCTCCACCGCCTCCCGCACCGCGCACTCGGGCTCGTGTATGTGGGTGCAAGGTGTAAAGTAGCACTTGCCCAAATAGGGACGCATCTCGGGGAAAAAGGCCTCCAGTTGCTCCGGGTCGATATCCCAGAAACGAAACTGCCTTAGCCCTGGCGTATCGGCCACATAGATATCCGGCTCCGGGTTCAGCAAACGCGCCACCACCGTAGTGTGCCGGCCACGATCGTGATACTCGCTGATCTCGCCCACCCCTAGGTCGAGATCGGGCCACAGGCAGTTGAGCAGCTTGGACTTCCCTACGCCTGAGGGCCCCGTGAGCACCGTGAGCTTGCCGCGCAACCGGTCGCGCAACGCCTCGATCCCCTCTCCCGTTTCGGCGCTGGTGAACAGCGTCTCATAGCCAATCTGGCGATAGCGCTCGAGCATCTCCCAATCCACGTCATCTGTGTTCTGCACGAGATCGGTCTTGTTCCACACGATAATGACGGGCAACTCGACCGCCTCGCAGGCGACCAGGTATCGATCGAGCATGAGCGGATTGGGCGACGGGTTGAGCAGTGAGAAAACGACCAGAACCTGATCGGGATTGGCTACAATGACCTGCTCCACCTGGGGACGGGGCGGCGGGGGACTGCGCGAGAGCACCGACCTGCGCGGCAGCACCTCCTCGATGATGCCCGCGCCCTCTTCGGTGGGCGACCAGCGCACACGGTCCCCCACAGCCACCAGATCGCTCTCGGCCTGGCGTTTTTTTAGCCGGCCGCGTATGCTGCAGTCGATCTCGCCCTCAGGCGACTGCACATAGTAATGGCCTCCATGGCTTCGGATCACCAGGCCTTCTTTGAGTTCCATACGAGCTGTAGGCTCTCCCTGCTGCAGGCGCCGGGCCTCCGGCCTATCAAAAGACCGCAGGGCTTACCCGCGGTCCCTGAGATGAATGCGCTTGTGAGATCTGAAACGTCCACCGTGGCACAAGTGTAACACGGCGACGGAGGCGGGTCAAAAGCGGCGCAGTCTGGAAGGCTGAGCTCCTCGCCCAGCTTGGCCCGCCCCTCGGTATCTATCCATGATGGTCGATCTACGACGCCGGCCCTATGCCCACCAGCCGAATGCCATTGATGGCCGGAGCATATTCGGGAGACTGACTGACAAAGGTCACCGTGAGCTCCCCATCGATGACATCGACCTCGAAAACCTCAGTATGCGCCGTGAACTTGAAGCCCTGGGCCACCATGTCAAAGCTATCCATCACGCGCTGCCCCTCGATCTCCACCGCAAACACCCGGCTGCCGACGCGGGCATACGGAAAGACCTCGGCAAAATGCAGTTGCACACGATAATGCGCCCGAGGAACCGAGAAACGATACATACTCATGGCATAGCGATGCGACCGGAACAACAGGTCGTCGGGCGTGTCATAGATCTCTTCCTGCGCGGTCATCCAGACATCGCCAGGCCCGCCGCCCTGATAGCCCCAGGCCTGGGGCGCACCCGGCGTGTAAGGCTGATCCGGGAAGTAGTAAAAGCCGTCGCTATAGGTATAGCCCTCGGTCGAGCCGCAGTTCACGCCCAAAGCGTAAGGCACGTACGTGGGCGTCGGCCTCGGCGTCGGTGTAGGCTGGCGGAAGACCAATGGATAGAATCCCAGAGCCGGCGTAAAGGTCGGCGAGGGCGTGGGCGTGATCGTGGCAGTGGGCGTCGGCTCGCCCTCGCATTCGATGCCCAATTGGTAGGCGCCAGCCGACCCCTCAAAGCCATCGACCACGATATAGTACGTACCAGGCTGCAGGTCGCGGTAGGTGAAATCGTAATCCCCATGTCCACCAGGCATCAGCAGATCGGGATCTGGCCCAGAGAGCAGAAAGATATCCAGGTCCAGCCCCCAATCCTCCCACACGAGCCTGACGTTGAGATCGCTGGTCACCGTCTTGTGCAACACATAAACGTCTTCGGGGCCGCTCTCATCCCATGACAGGTCACCATAGCGGCTGGTGTTGTTCGGCTTGCCGCCGGTATCACCCGAGAACACGCCCTTGCAGTAAGCAGGCATGGCCTGGCTCACATCGATCCAGGACTCCGGCGTGGCCGTGCGGGTGGGGCTCGACGTTCGGGTGGGCGTGGAGCTCGGCTGTGCGGTCATCGACCGGGTGGCCGAGGGGGTCGGTGTGGCGGTGCCTGAGGAGGCCGCATACTCCACCACAAGCTTGGGCCGCAGATCACTGGCGCCAGCTTCGGATCCCTGGAAATCATAACGCACCATTGGACCTTTGGAGATCAGGATCATGCCATAGTTGGTGGCTGGACTGGCAAACCAACCTTGCACGAGCGAGGTCACGTCCCAGCTATACCAGCCAGGCACAGCATCGCCCGTCCCGATGGTGGTGCTCGCCGCGATGCTTCCCTCGCGATCGGTTCCCTCTCCCGAGCAGCCGGGCTCATCCCAGGCCGAACCCGTGCTGGCCTGATTCCAGGTCACCGAGGTCTCCTGCCAGGGCACGCGCACCTTGTAGATCTCGATCGTGGTCGCCTGAGCGGAACCACGGTCAAACGCATGCAGTTCGAGGTGCGCGTCCTGGATGGCGCTTCCGGGCGGGATGCTGCTCAGGTCCCAGCGCAACAGAGACCGGTGAGCTGGGCTCATCGTCCGCTGAAGCAGGGCGCCCAGGGCCGCGTTCGCATCGGGCTCTTGATCCGTGATCGGTGCATCCTTGAGCGTCACGTCGTCGCCATCGCCCGGTTGGATGACCACCTGAAGAGACGGAGCGGCCAGGTCGCGCCCGGCCAGGTCCCCTCGCCCAGGACGCCCGCCGGCGACGCTGGGCGTAGGCGTGAGCGCGCCCTCAGAGACAGCACTTGGCCCTGCCACCGCCGGCAGCACGAGCAGGCTCAGCACGAGGGCCCCCAAGATGAGACCCGCCGACCACACGCTTCCCTTGTGCATGACAGCTCCTGACTGAGGGCCAAGCCATCCCGCTCAGCTTACACTCTCACCACCACCATACGCCCACGGCCCACCGCAAGATGCCCATCCCGCTCCCGGGTAGAGCTTTCACTTCCAGCCAGGCGTTCACGAGATCGGAGCGCCGATGCCCCTAAAGCATACCCGGGGATCGCT
>JAFGLK010000109.1 GCA_016928125.1 Anaerolineae bacterium | reverse complement strand
GGGGATATTGCTCCTGGCCCTGGCCGCACGGCTCTACCGTCTGGGAGACGCCAACCTCTGGTGGGATGAGGCCCTAGCCATCTGGGCCGTGCGCAAGGGCCTCTTCGGCGTCACGCTTTGGACGGCTGGCGATGTGCATCCGCCCCTCTACTTTTGGTCGCTCTGGACGTGGGTGCAGCTCTTTGGCGAGAGCGAATTCGCCATGCGCAGCCTCTCAGCCTTCCTGGGCGTCCTAACCGTCGCGGCAGTGTATGTCTTCGCCCGGATGATCGCCGGCCCACGCACAGGCCGCCTGGCCGCCCTGCTCACGGCCCTCGCTCGCTTTCACGTCTGGTGGTCCCAGGAGATGCGCATGTATGTCCTGGCGGGCCTCCTGGGCACCCTCTCGCTCTACTTTGCCCTCCGATGGATCAACCGCTTCGAGACCGACGGGCTCCCCAGTTCGCCAGAGCCGGCGAGACGATCGTGGGGGCTCTTGGCAGCCTACGTTCTGGTGACCATCGGCACGATCTACACCCTCTTTATGAGCGGCATCTTTTGGCTAACAGCGAACGCTACGGTGCTGATCGCGCTTCTCTCGGCTCGAGGACGCCGAAAATACGCTCTTCTGCGCGACTGGATCGGCGCGCAGCTGATCATCGCGCTTGCGGTTGGCGCGTGGCTGGCCCTTTCGTGGAACCGCATGCCCACCTGGTCCACTGCCGATCCGTTGAGCCCTCTTTTCTTTGTGCGTCTCTATGCCACGCTGGTCACCACCGGCGCATCGGTCGCGATTGAGCGCTATACCTGGGCCGTCATCCTCCAGCTCTTCCTGGCGGGGTTGGGTGGCCTTTGCTTACTCATGCGCTGGCGCCGCTTCCCGGAGGGCCGTCGTCCCCAGATGATCTCAGCCCTGTCCTTGTGGCTCGGCCTTGGTTTCGCGGGCCTGGCCATCTATGGGGCCACTCTCCCCCGTGGGCTCTTTTACACGCCCAACGTGGAGGCGCGCTATTTTCTGCCCTTTGCGCCCTTCTTTTGGATCTCGCTGGCATGGTCCTTGGTGGCGCTGCTGGAGCGCTGGCGGCTCGCCGGAGGACTGGCCCTGGGCATCACACTGACCCTCTGGCTTGGCTTTCTCCCCGGCCACTATCGAGATCGATTCCTGAGGGATGAACTGCAGAGCATGACGCGCGCCGTGGTGAGTCAGGCGCAAAGGGGAGACGCCGTGCTGCTCGATTCGGGGGGCCGATATCCCATCTATCTATACTACTATGAACGGCTGGATCCCGCTCTGTGGAAGCCACCCGTGGTGGCCGTCTCGTATAGCGAGGATCGCCTCACAGGCAACCAGGTCGATGGGGCGCTCTCGGACTTCACGCAACACTACCAGCGGCTGTGGCTGGCCGAGGTGGATGTCAACCAGACCGATCCCGAGCGGCTGATCCGCGGCTGGCTCGACGCCCATTGGCCCCAGACCTTTGGCCAGACCTTTGGCCACAACGCGCTCCTCCTCTACGATCCGTCGGGAGAGTCCCCATCGCTGAACGAAGGCTATGTGCCGCAGCACTCTATGGATATCCCGCTTGGCCACGGGGGACAGCTCTCGGGCTGGGATCTGCCCATACAGACGGTCAGGCCCGGAAGCGCGCTCCATCTGGCGTTGCTTTGGGAGCGACTGCCCATGGTGCCCGTGGCGGTCGCCCTGCGCAATCCCCAGGGACAACTGGTCCGGCGCATACGCGCCTTCCCTCCCGGGCTGATGGCGCCCCAGCGTCAGGCTTTCGATCTGCCCATCGACGAGACGCTACCCGGCGGTGCATATGCGCTGATCCTCGACCCGCCCCTGCCTCAAGGCGATCCGCTCACCCAAGTGCGGATCGTCGGTTCCTCTGCAGCCCCCCACGCCGGACCGGCTCGCAAGCGCATCGAGGCGCGCTTGGGGCCATCCATCTTGCTGGAGGGCTACACCCTGTATGACGAGGCCGGCCGGGAGAGATCCCGCGTCTCGCGTCCTGAGCGGGTGATCCTCGACCTGTACTGGCGCGCCACCGAGAGACCGGAGGATGACTATACGGTATTTGTGCACCTGTTGGGCGAGGCTCACAATCCGCGCACGCAGGGCCCGGTGTGGGGACAACACGATAGCCAGCCAGGGAACGACAGTGCGCCGACCAGCCAATGGGTGGCGGGCGACCATCTGGTGGATCGCCATCTTGTACCTGTGGACGCGGACGCGCCAGCCGGGGAGTATCGCATCGAGATCGGGATGTACGGCCAGGACGGGCAGCGCTTGGAGATCACGTCACGAGATGGCCAGCCCGCAGGTGATCATCTCGTTCTAGAGGATAGGCTCTCCATCAAGTTGCCCTGACTCGCCCTTACGCCAAGGATGGTTCGGGGAGGTACTTGCTCCACGCCTGGCGCGTTGAGGCCTGCGAGAAGAGCACCATAGCCAGGTAGCGCGGCCGGCCCGGTGTGCTCTGTAGAGACATGTTAGCCTCTTGAGGCGTCCGAGAGCCCTTGCGGAGATTGCACGCCTGGCAGGCGCAGACCACATTATCCCATGTGGTCTGGCCCCCTCGCACCTTGGGAAGCACGTGGTCGATGGTCAAGTGGGATCTGGGGGGCGTCGCACCGCAATACTGACAGGTGTAATTGTCGCGGATCATCACGGTGCGGCGGGTGCAGGGGACATCCAGATGATG
>JAFGLK010000601.1 GCA_016928125.1 Anaerolineae bacterium | reverse complement strand
TGCAGATTCAGGAGCAGATGACGCAGCAGATCGCCGAGTTCTTGAACGAGACGCTGCATCCTCATGGCGTGGCAGTGGTGTGCGAGGGCTTTCACATGTGCGCGGCCATGCGGGGCGTGAAAAAGGCCAACGCCCGCATGATCACCAACGCCATGTTGGGCACGTTCAAAAGGAATCAGGCCACGCGAGAGGAGTTTCTGGCGAGCATCGGCCGCGCCCAGATGCCGGAGTAGGATGTAGCTTGCGCTGAGTCGGCTCAGGCGCCCTCACACCTTGATCCGCACCCTCTCGCCCCGTTCGGCGCTCTCAATGGCCCCGAACACCATGGCCAGGCTATGGATGTTGTCGGCGGCGGCCGTCTCGGGCACGCCCCCGTGTTGCACGCAGCGCACGAACTCGCGGATGACGCCGGCGTGGCCGCCCACCTTGGGGCCGGGGTCATGCGCGGGGACCTCCAGGGGCGCCAGCTCGGATCGAAAGCCGCCGCGGGCCTGCACGGTCTCGGCGACGAAACCCTCGGCCCCGTCCCATGTCGCGCTGCCCTCGACGCCGATGGCGCGCCAGTCGGCCTCCCAGGTGGTGTTGAGCCCCTCGGCGCACCAACTGCCGCGATAGGTGTAGATCAGGCCACCGCTCATCTCGAACACCGCCACCGCCGTGGCGTCGTGATCATACCAGGAGCCGGGCGGGTTCCACTCGTGGCAATAGACCGACATCGGGTCGGCGCCGCTGATCAGGCGCGCCTGGTCAAAGGTGTGGATGGCCATATCGAGCAAGAGCACGTGCGCCATGCGGTCGCGAAAGCCGCCGAAATGGGCGCCCAGGTAGAAATCCGAGTTGAGCGTGGTGAGCGGGCCCAAAGCGCCGCTGGCGATCAGGTGTCGAAAGCGACGGATGTTCGGGTCATAGCGGCGGTTCTGGATCACGGCAAACAGCTTGCCAGCCGCCTGGGCGGCCGACACCATCTCGCGGGCGTGGGCCATGGAATCGGCCAGCGGCTTTTCGCCCAGCACGTGGCAGCCGTGCGCCAGGGCCGTCAGGGTCACCTCCCGATGGGCCTCGGGGATGGTGCAGTTGAACACGACCTGGGGACCGAGGGCCTCCAACGCCTTGGCCAGGTTGGTCTCGATCAGCGCCCCCTGCAGCCCGAACTCGTCGGCCCGCGCCCGGGCGTTGGCCTCGATGATATCCACCAGGCCCACGATCTGCACCGCGGGCATGTCTTGAAGTGCCCGCAGCCACGCGCGGCTGATGCCGCCACAGCCCACCAACAGCGCACGCACCGTCTCGCTCATCTCCCTGTATCCCTCCCCAACGTAGCGTTCGTGTTTCACTTGAGCCTGGCTTTTGGTGTATAATTGGCGCCAAGCAAGCTACATGATAGCCAGCGGACGCGCCCCGATCAAATAGGGCTGGGCCCGCCCATGGGGAAGTATGCGCAGACGAGCGGACCATCACGAGAGTTGCCCATCCGCATCCAGGACGACCTGGAGGCGTGTTTCGGCGCGCTCTGGCCCGGGTTCGCATGCGTTGTGTCCGATGCCGCAGGCGGCTTGAGCCGCCATACCTCACCCCCCCCGCCCCCATTCGACACCTTGGATCTACAGCCACCGATTTGAACCGGCCTGGCCTCTCAAGGGTGCACCCACTCGATCGAGACAGCCGAGCGGCCGGTTGGAAGGATATGCGAGATGACAGAGGACCGCGCCATCGAGTATGAAGCGCTCGCCGCCCAAGACTTTGTCCGCGCCCAGGTTGTCGAGGATCTGCGCAGCGGACGTTTCGACTATGTGCGCACACGTTTCCCGCCCGAGCCCAACGGCTACCTGCACATCGGCCACGCCAAGGGCGTCGCGATCAGCTTTGGCATCGCGCGCGATTTTGGCGGTCGCTGCAACCTGCGCTTCGACGACACCAATCCGGTCAAGGAAGAGACCGAATATGTGGAGGCGATCAAGGCGGACATTCGTTGGTTGGGCTTCGACTGGGACGAGCACGAGTACTATGCCTCGGGCTATTTTGAGCAGCTCTACGAATGGGCCATCCAGCTCATCAAGCAGGGCGATGCCTATGTGTGCGATCTGAGCCCCGATGAGGTGCGCGAGTATCGGGGCACGCTCACCGAGCCGGGGCGCAACAGCCCGTATCGCGATCGCTCGGTAGAAGAGAACCTCGATCTGTTTAGGCGCATGCGCGCGGGCGAGTTCCCCGACGGGGCGCGCACGCTGCGGGCCAAGATCGATATGGCCTCGCCCAACATCAACCTGCGCGACCCGGTCATGTACCGCATCCTGCATGCCACCCATCACCGCACGGGCGACGAGTGGTGCATCTATCCCATGTACGACTGGACCCATGGCCAGAACGATGCGATGGAGGGCATCACCCACTCGATCTGCGATCTGGGCTATGAGATCCATCGTCCGCTCTACGATTGGTTTCTGGATGAGCTGGGCGTGTTCCACCCGCGACAGATCGAGTACGCCCGTCTCAACCTGACCTACACGATCCTCAGCAAGCGCTATCTGCGGCAACTCGTGGAGGAGGGCCACGTCAGCGGTTGGGACGATCCGCGCATGCCGACCCTGCGCGGCCTGCGTCGGCGCGGATACACCCCCGAGGCCCTCCTGAATTTCCTGTCGGCGGTGGGGGTGGCCAAGGCCGATAGCACGGTGGACATCGAGCTGCTCGAGCATTTCGTGAGGCAGGATTTGAATCTGCGCGCGCCGCGCGTGATGGGCGTGCTGCGGCCGCTCAAGCTGGTGATCGACAACTATCCCGACGACCTGGTCGAGGAGATGGAGGCGATCAACAACCCCGAAGACCTGAGCGCCGGCACGCGCAAGGTGCCCTTCTCCAGGGTGCTCTATATCGAGCAGGAGGATTTCATGGAAGATCCTCCCCGGCGCTTCTACCGGCTGGCGCCGGGACGGGAGGTGCGCCTGCGCTATGCCTACTTTGTGACCTGCGTCGATGTGGTCAAGGACCCGCAGACGGGGGAAGTGATCGAGGTGCACTGCACGTACGATCCGGCCACGCGCGGGGGCGACGCGCCCGATGGGCGCAAGGTGCGCGCCACGCTCCATTGGGTTTCGGCGGCCCACGCGCTGCAGGCTGAGGTGCGCTTGTACGACCGGCTCTTCCGCGTGGAGAACCCCGAGGCGGCAGAGGAGGGCGAAAGCTGGGAGGAGCAGCTCAACCCTGACTCGCTGGAGGTGCTTACGGGCTGTCGGGTCGAGCCGGGGCTGGCGGCCGCCCAGTCGGGCTATCGCTGTCAGTTCGAGCGCCAGGGCTATTTCTGCGTCGGCCCTGATTCGAGCGGGGAGCACCTGGTGTTCAACCGGACGGTGGCGCTGCGTGACACGTGGGCCAAGATCCAGGCACAAAGCCAGGGCAGCTAGCGGTCTTCAAAGGCTTAGCCAGGCGAGGGAACAAGGCGGGCGCGTCAAGCGCCCGCTTTTCCTTGTGGTGAGAGGGACGCTCGGGTTTTCAGCGCAGATCCCGGCGGCGCCAGAAGTCTGAGGCCAGCCAGGGCTGGTCCTTCTGAGTCCGCAGCAGGGCCATGGGGATGCGCGCCGTGAGGCTGGCGCGCAGGCCCGGCTTTTTCTGCAGACCGGCCGGCCAGGGGCAAGAATAGGCCCGCGATGTGGCATGGCGCTGGATCACATCGGCATAGCGCTGAGCAACCTCGCCCACAATGTCCTCCCAAGAGCGGAAGAGTGTATGGTGGGCTAGTAGACCTGCCCGCTTGCGCAGCGCCGCATCCGCGGCAAGTTCACGGATCGTGCGCGCATAGGCATGTACAGAATCGTCGCTCAGAAAGCCGTTCTCACGGTCCACGATGCCCTCGGCAGCAGCGCATCCACGGATCAACACCGCAGGCAAGTAGGCCGCGGCGGCCTCACGCACGGTAAGGGGCGCGTTGTCGTATACCGAGGGAAACAAGTAGAGGTCGGCCCGAGCGTAGAGGCGCTGAAGCCGCTCACGGTCGCGGATCAGCCCGAGGAAGCGCACGGCGGATCCGAGCCCGGCCTGCGCGACCATGTCGCGCATGGTCTCCGCCGCGTATCCTTGGCCTACAAAGAGCATGGTGAAGCGCAGGCCTAGGTGCTGCGCGCGCTCCAAGGCGCGAATCAAAAAGGCCACGTTCTTCTCCCAGATATGCTGGCCCACAAAGAGGAAGACCAGTTCGTCCGGATCGAGGCCCAGCTCTCGATTGGCTTGGGCGCCCATGGCCGCGCGTTCGGCCGCTGACATCTCCACATCGCTTCCGTTCGGCACCACCTCCATGGGACCACGATAGCCATACTCCCGTAAAGTCTCCCCTGTGGCGCGGTTGGGCACCCACACCTGGTCCGCCGACCGGTAAAAGTCGGTGATAAAGGCCAGGTAACGCTCGACTACGTTCCTGGATGAGGTGTAGCGCTCCAGATTGTCGCGATACTTGGTGTGAAAGGTGGCTACCAAGGGGATATCGCGCTGATGCGCGATGCGTCGGGCGAGACGTCCCGAGGTAAACGGACAATGGGCGTGCACAAGATCAAAGGAGATGCTCCGGACGGCCTGCCAGAACTCGGGGTCGAGCTGGTAGATACCCATACGATAGGGGCGAAAGGTGGGGACCGGCAGGGAGAAATAACGTAACACGCCGAATTCGTAGCGGTCCACGTGATGCGGCGCGGCCGGCGTCACCACATAGGCGGGCCCCACAAGCCGGTTGAGCCAAAGGGCGTAGTTTTGCACTGCCACGCCCACACCATCCATGATCGGAGCAAACGAGTCATTGAACTGACCGGTCACTGCACGGAGTGACATCACACTCTCCTCGTGGCGCTCTGGCGCCCTGCCGTGATCGCGTGCCCTTATCTCTATACGCTGCTGCTGCCGGAACGGTTCGCGCAGCCCCCACTACATAGCTTGCCCCTATTGTACCACGGTATGGCTAACGTGACATCAAAGCTCCCGACATGCTGGAAAGGTGCGAGAGGTCACTTGACGACAGACGCTCTTCCCTGTACAACCTCAGCATTACTTCTTTGCCAGAGGGGGCGCGATGCGAAGACGCCGCAGATTGTGGATCGTTCCCGTCATCCTTGTCGTGGGGCTCGCGGTGATCCTTGCAGGGGGCTGGCTGATCGTCTCACGTCAGCCGCTGCCCAAGACGAAAGGCACGGT
>JAFGLK010000600.1 GCA_016928125.1 Anaerolineae bacterium | reverse complement strand
TCGGCCCTCATGGCCGACTCGCTGGCGCCGCAGGATCGAGGCCGCGGTGTGGCCATCATGAGCGCCCTATCGGGCGCGCCAGCCATACTGGCCCCCTTTGTGGCCGGCGCCTTCCTGGATCGCGTTGGGGTGGATCCCGGGATGCGCTGGCTGTATGGCGTCTTGATGATCGCCTACATGATCAGCGGGTTGCTCAGCCTGCGCTACCTCAAAGAGGCGTCTCCGGAGACGGAGCGCCGCTTTGATCTGGCTGACATCAAGCGAACCCTCAAAGAATCCTACCTTGGCATTCCCGGGCTTTGGCGCCAATTGTCGCCCTCGCTGCGCGCCATGGCGATCATGCTGACCCTCGTCTTTGTCTCCAGTGCCGTTGCTGGACCGTTCTGGGTGGTCTATGCGGTAGACCATATTGGCCTCTCCAAGGTCCAGTGGGGCTCCATTCTCATGCTCGAGACGGGGCTGCGCAACCTGGTCCTTATCCCGGCGGGGGCGATCATCGATCGCCATGGCCGGACCCGCTGGATCCTCGCCTCGCTCGCGCTCTCCCTGGTGAGCCTGCCGCTCTTTGTGTATGCCAGGGGCTTTGCTGCCGTGCTCGGCCTGCGCCTGGCTGCGGCTGTGTCGAGCGCCTTTTTCCTGCCGGCCTGCACGGCCCTGCTGGCCGATCTGGTGCCTCGGACGATTCGAGGGCGGGTCATGGCGGCCATGGGGAGCGGCTCGGTGCCGCTTGGATTCGCCTCAGGCAGCCCCGGCGGCCCGGGCCTGGGATTCGTCGTCGTGCTCCCCTTGATGGCCGCCTCTCTATCAGCGGGCTATCTCTACGCCCGCAATCCGGCCTCTCCCTGGTACGTAGCCTCGGGAGCGGTGGCGATCTCGCTCATGCTGGTCGCCGCCTTTGTCCGCGATGCGCGGCAGGCCGAAGTGTAGCTGCTGGCCCGCTAGCCCAGGAGGCCCAGCGCAGCCCGAAGATCGTCGGCGATCATGCGCTGTTTGCTCTTCTCGATGAGGTAGCTTTTGCCGGTCTGGAGGTAGGACGGCCAGATGCGTATCTCGCCCCAGCGATAGTCGCCGCCGCGGATCTTGTAGGTGGAGCCACTGGGAATGACTCGGGCGCCGCTCGTCCGCCGCGTGATCTCGTTTACCGCCCGGATGGCCACGTCGCCCATGCACAGGATGCCCACCAGATTAGGCAACAGAGCCAACTCACGCTCGAGGAGGAATGAGCAGTTCCTTACAGAGCCAGCCCGAATCGCATAGGCGGTCTTGGCACACTTGACCGCCGTGGTCAGATAGATGCCCTGCGCGAGGATCTCCTCGAGCGAGGCGACCTCCAGCCCCGCATCTTGAAAGGCCTGCCGGGTGGTCTGCATGTAAAAGGAATCACTCCCCGCCGCAAAGCCGTCGGCAGGGTCAGGGGCTGGCGCCTCGGCGATCATGGCGATGCGCACGCGCCCCGGATCGAAGGCCAAGCCGGGGATTGTGTAGCGGCCGTGATCCAGGTCCGCGCATGGGAAGTCCAGGCAGGCGATATAGTCGCTTGCTCGCATGGGGCCCTCCTTGAACTGGCGCTCTCCGGGGGCTGCTCATCGCGTTTGGATAGCATACCTATGGAAGCACTGAGGTGGGGCGCAAGTGGCATGTGGGACCATAGTCTCCCGGTTGCACCCTCTGGCGAATTCACTACACTTCCCCGCAGCGCCGACCTCATTGGGCCTCAGGAGATCGCGCACACAGCACGGTGTGCGGTCTCATCCCGTCAGGTAGTGGTCGGGGTCCTCCAGAAAGCTCTTGTAGAGCTGATAGTGCTCGGTCTGCTCATAGGCGACCGGGCTGATCGGTATGCTATCAAAGCTCAGGATCTGGGCATTCGGACAGGCAAGCAATATGGGCGAATGGGTGGCCAGGATGAATTGGGCATGGCCGTCCTGGCTCATTTCGCCCAGAAGCTGGAGCAAGGCGAGTTGGCTTTTGGGGGAGAGCGCCGTCTCAGGCTCGTCCAGAAGATACAGCCCCTTGATGCGGTAGCGCGCCCCGAAGAAGGACATCAGCGATTGGCCATGAGATAGGGTCATCAGCGACTTGCCCCCGAAGTAGCGCAGCTGGCCCGGATCAGCCACCGCCCACTCGTCCAGAACGCGGGCGAAATCGCGAAAGATCTCCGAGCCGAAATAGGAGCCCGGCACGCTGCCGGCCACCCATTCGACCGCGATGTATTCGTGGAACAAATCCTCATACGGACTGCGGTCGTAACGGAAGCCGTCGCTCTCCTGCCAGATGTGGATGCCGCAGCGACGGGCGATAGCCTTGAGCAGGGTCGACTTGCCAGTACCATTCTCACCGACGAAAATCGTGATCGGCGTGGAGAACGCCAGCGTGTGGGTGCGCTGAAAGGTAGGCAGGTTGAAAGGGTAGCACCCCATCGTTGGATAGCGCTCAGGGCACAGCGATACCTGGCTGATATGCATGATCAAGACTCCTGGGCGGCGCCCCCCCTGCTCGCGGAGGAGGATTCTTGCCTCCGAGCAAGGGCTGTCGCTGCAAGTATTACAGACGGCTCCTGTCCGAGGGTGTCGCAAGGCCGGACTTGGTCAAGCACGTCTGGATCCACGCTTGCAGGCTGGATACAGATTGTTCTATGGAGAGCTCGGTTGTATCCAAGAGCGTGATGGGCGGCTCGTATGAACGGGCATTCGCTCTGAACCAGCCGTTAAAGCGCACATGCTCCTTGACAAACGCTTCGTGAGAG
>JAFGLK010000108.1 GCA_016928125.1 Anaerolineae bacterium | reverse complement strand
TGCTCGCGCGAGAGCGGATTGGCCAGGCGCACATAGACGTCGCCACTTGGCATGGTCTGGCTCGGTGTGAGCCTGGCTATACTTTCGAGATTGGTCATGGAATAGCTCATGACCTCGGTCAGGCCTATGCCCACGAGGGCATCACGCACGCGGTCCTCCAACTCCAACTCATGGTAGCGGGTCTGAGGTGGCATCTCGTCCGCGATCAGGGTCAGCGGAAGACGGTCATAGCCGTACATACGCGCGATCTCTTCCGTCAGATCCGCGGGGATGCTGACGTCAAACCGAGAGCTGGGCACCGTCACGCGCACGGTGGGCTCAGCCGCGTCCTGCAGTACCTCACAGCCGAAACCCAACGGCCTGAGCATCTCGGCGATCTCATCCGCCGAGGGCTCGATGCCGAGCCAGCGCTCGACGAACGACACAGTGAGGTCGATCACTGGCATGACCGGTGGCCGCGGGTAGGCGTCGGCGAAACCCTGCGCTACCGTCCCAGCGGCCAGGGTGCGCATCAGCTCGGATGCCCGTCGCAGGGCGACCAGGGTCAACTCAGGATCCACGCCTCGCCCAAAGCGCTGTGCGGCCTCGCTGGGGATGTGCAGCAAGGCCGAGGTGCGCCGCACGCTGATATAGTCAAAACTGGCCGCCTCGAGCAGCACGTCCGCCGTCTGTTCGGTGACCTCGCTCTCCAGACCGCCCATCACGCCAGCCACCGCCACGGGGCCGCCACCATCGGTGATCAAGAGCATCTCGCCGTCAAAGGTGCGCTCCTCGCCATCCAGGGTCATCATCTGCTCGCCCTCGTGGGCGCGACGCACGATGATGGCAGGCGGACCATCCGGCCGACGCGGCCTCAGAGAATGCAAGTCAAAAGCATGCAGCGGCTGGCCCAGTTCGAGCATCACATAGTTGGTGATGTCCACCACGTTGTTGATCGGTCGCATCCCAGCCAGGATCAATCGGCGCTGCATCCACAGGGGCGAGGGGCCGATCTTCACGTCTTTGACCAGCGCCGCGCTATAGCGCGGACATAGATCGGGATCCTCGATGATCACCTCGACCTGGCCCTCGATCGGGTCGCCCTCGGCCTGCAAGGTTGTGTCGGGCATGCGGAATGTGCCGCCCACCAGGGCGGCCGCATCCCGGGCCACTCCCACCATCGAGAAGCAGCGCGCCAGGTTGGGCGTTAGATCCAGGTCGAGGACCGTGTCGCCCCAGTAGTCGACAAAGGGCGTCCCGACCGGCGCATCATCCGGCAAGATCATGATGCCGGTGTGCTCCTCCGAGATCCCCAGCTCTTTTTCCGAACAGACCATCCCCTCCGAGGCGACGCCGCGGATCTTGCTTCTTTTGAGCGTCTGGTAGGCAAGCGTCTCGGCGTAGGGATCGATCAGCCGCGCGCCGGCTCTGGCGAACACGACCTTCTGGCCCGCATCGCCCACGCGCAGGTTTGGCGCGCCAGTGACCACCTCCAGGGGCTGCTCCCCGCCATAGTCGACGGTCACCAACACCAGACGATCGGCGTTGGGATGGGGCCGCACAGCCACGACCTGCCCCACAGTGATCTTGTCGCGATCCCATTCCTGACCGATCCGCTCGACGCCCCCCACCTCTAGCCCGGCATAGGTGAGTTTCTCGCAGAACTCGTCCAGGCTCATGTCCCAGGTGACATATTGCTTTAGCCAACCAAGAGGAACCAGCATCCTCCATTACCTCCATCTACTGATAGGTCCGAGTCAGACCCAGACACTTGGCCACACCGACATCCACATAAGGGCGCTGTTTCTAGGCAAACTGCTGCAGGAAACGCACATCTCCGCTGAACAAGTAGCGGATGTCGCTGATACTGTTCTTGAGCAGACACATCCGCTCGACGCCCATGCCAAAAGCAAAACCACTGTACTTGTCCGGGTCATAGCCCCCGTTGCGCAACACCACGGGGTGCACCATGCCGCAGCCCAGAATCTCCACCCAGCCGGTGTACTTGCACACGGCACACCCCTCACCGCCGCACAGGGTGCAGTCGATATCCACCTCGGCGCTGGGCTCGGTGAAGGGAAAGTAACTGGCGCGAAAGCGCATCTTGCGCTCTGGTCCATACATCTGGCGCGCATAGTTGGCCAACACACCCTTGAGATCGCTAATCGTGATATGGCGGCCGATGGCCAGCCCCTCCACCTGCGTGAAGGTATGGTCGGCGCGCACGGTGACCTGTTCGTAACGATAGCATCGCCCAGGCAGGATCACGCGCAGCGGCTCTGGATGATACTCGCGCATGGCATGGATCTGGCCTGGCGAGGTGTGGGTGCGCAGCAATACGCCCGGCGTGGTCGCATAAAAAGTGCTCCACATGTCGCGAGCCGGATGGTGGGGTGGCATGTTCAAGAGCTGGAAGTTGGTCACATCATCCTCCACCTCTCGGCTGCGAAAAACCTGAAAGCCCATGCGCCCAAAGATCTCATAGATCTCGCGCAGGGTGGTGTTGATGATATGCGCATAGCCCAGCGAAGGCTTGCGCCCGGGCAGGCGCACATCGATCGCCCCCTGGGCCAGGTCGTGGGCCATGGCCTCCTGACGCAACGCCTCGCCACGGGCCTCAAAGGCCTGATCCAGCGCGCTCCTGATCTCATTGGCTAAGCGACCCGCCTCGGGTCGCTGCTCGGGCGGCAGCTTGCCAATGCCGCGCAGCGCCAGCGTCATGGCGCCGCGCTTGCCGAAATAGGCGATGCGCCACGCCTCCAGAGCGGCGAGTTGCTCGGCCTCCGCCAGCTCCGCCTCGGCTTTGGCTCTGATCTGCTCCAGTTCCTCCAACATCGGTCCCTCCTCCAGAAAGGTTTGGCACAAGAAGCGCCACGCCATCAAGGCAAACAAAAACGGCCGCAACTTGTCAGGGACGAAGTTGCAGCCGTTGGCATCTCATGCGCAGATGCACAACGAGACTCCGCGGTACCACCCTGGTTGGTCCCTTTGGGACCCCCTTGTCGTCAGCGGGCCCAGAGCGCTCGTCGCTTCTCCGCGACGGGCCAACATGGACCGATTGACTGCCCGATTAACGGTGGGCTTCCGGAGCGGCCTACCAACCTAGGCGCAGGGCCTGGGCCTTCAACCGTCGGCTCCAGAGCGAACTCTGACAGGAGCATCACCCAAGGGGACTCTCAGTCGACGATCCCCTCTCCCTGAGGGCGCTTCCCTATCCACGCTCTCCTTCACAGCCTTTGACACGCCAAGAGGCGTTGGGTGTAGCGCTCAACCGAACCAGTGCCCAGCCGGGCAAGCGCCCTAGATTGTGTGAACAGCTACACTATACAATGGCCAGATCGATTTGTCAATAAGACCAAAGCGGTTTTTCCTGCGCTCCAGCGCCTTGACAGATACAGGTTTGAGGATAGAGTACATGCACGTTATCCACAGAGAGGAGCAGCGAACATGAGTCCCAGCACCAGCACCTTGGCGACGAGTTCCGTTCCTACCTTTGAGAGCCTCGGCCTACGACCGTTGATCAACTGCTATGGGACCTATACGATCATCACGGGGTCGCGCGTCCTGAAGCAGGTGGCGGACGCCATGGTCGAGGCCACGAACCACTATGTGAACATGGACGATTTGATGGAGGCCGTAGGGCAACGCCTGGCTGAGCTCACCGGCGCTGAATGGGGGTACATTCCCTCTGGCTGTGCAGCAGCCCTGACACAACTGACCGCAGCCTGCCTGGCTGGCGGCGATCCCGAGAAGATGACCCGCCTGCCCGAGACGGCCGGGCTGCGCAATGAGGTCATCATGCAACGCCGCCATCGCAACAGCTATGACTGGGCCATCCGCATGACTGGCGCGCGCATGGTCGAGGTCGAGACGGTGGCCGACCTCAAGGCCGCCTTGAGCGAGCGCACCGCCATGATCGCCATCACGGGCAATGGACGGCATGACACGATCCCTGTGGAGGAAATGATCGCCATCGGGCACGAGCGAGGCGTGATCTGCATCGTCGATGCCGCCGCTCAGCGCCCGGATATTCCCAACCGCTATCTCCAGATGGGCGCCGACGCCGTGTGCTACAGCGGTGGCAAGTGCCTGCGTGGGCCGCAGGCCTCTGGCCTGGTCTTGGGGCGCCGCGACCTCCTGTGGGCGGCCTTTCTCAACGGCGCGCCGCACCATGCCCTGGGACGCCCCATGAAGGCCGGCAAGGAAGAGATCATGGGCCTCCTGGCGGCCGTCGAAGCCTGGGTGCAAGGGCGCGATCACGAGGCCGAGTGGCGCATGTGGGAGAGCTATCTTGAGGAGATTCGCGCAGCGGTCGCCGATCTGCCCTCACTCAGCACCTCGATCGATCAGCCAGGGCTCAGTAACCATGCGCCTATGCTGCGCATCACCTGGGATCCTGAAACCTTGCATTGCACGCCGCCGGAGATCTACCAGGAGCTGCTTGCTGGCGATCCGCCCATCATCACGCACCGGATATCGGATGGACTGCGGATCATGCCCTACATGATGGAGCGAGGCGACGCCGAGATCGTGGCCCGTCGTCTGGGCAGCCTCCTGAGAGATCGCGCCTCGGCCGTTGGCCCTGGCGAGCCGGCCGTGCCGCCCGCCGATGTGAACGGCATCTGGCAGGTGACGACCACCTACGTGCTCGGCCAGAGCGTGCACTCGATGGTCATCGAGCAGGAGGGTGAAGCGCTCAGTGGGCGTTATCGTGCCCAATTCTCCGAAACCGCTCTGCAAGGCCAGGTGCGAGGCGACCAGATCGAGTTCCGGGTCACCCTGGGTTACCAGATCAACACCATCCACTACGTCTTTGGCGGGACCGTCGACAACGACAGCATGAGCGGCGAGGTCTCGCTGGGTGAGTTTGGCACTGCGCGCTGGTCGGCCCAGAGAGGTGGCTAGCAGGATGGCGGACCAAGCCGGGATGGGCGCTCCCCGAGAGCGATGTCCATGAGCGATCGGCGCTCGAGAGCCGCACAGGGGCGCCTGGTCGTGGACGCGAACCGCTGCCATGGCTGCCAGGCCTGCATGATCGCCTGCTCGTTGGTGCACGAGCGTCAGGTCATTCCCAGCCGTGCACGTATCCAGATCGTGCTCGATCTCTTCTCGGGTTCGCACGAGATCATCTGGTGCCGGCAATGCCGTCACGCCTTTTGCGCTGAGGCCTGCCCTCAAGAGGCCATTCGTCTGACGCCTGGTGGGTGGTGGACAGTGGACCCAGCGCTCTGTGTGGGCTGTGGGCTGTGTGTGGACGCCTGTCCCTTTCACGCGATCTTTGTGAACAACGGATTGGCCGTCAAATGCGATACCTGCGACGGCCAGCCGGCCTGTGTGGAGAGCTGTCCACGAGGGGCGCTGACCTGGAGAGAGGGAAGTTAGAGCTATATGAGCAGCCCTTGGACTGGCCCCTGGAGCGGACGCATCCTGCATGTGGATCTCACAACCGGCGCCTGGCGCACGCTCTCCTCTGAGCCCTTTCTCTCTGACTGGCTGGGCGGGCGGGGATTGGCGGCGCGTCTGGCCTGGGAACTGATTCCTCGGGGCATGGCGGCCTATGATGCCGAGAGCCCTCTCATGTTCATGCCGGGCGCTCTCCTGGGCACTCCGGCGCCCAGTTCCGGTCGGGTGACGATCTGCGGCCTCAGCCCGCAGGCCTACCCGCACGAGTGGTACACACGCGCTAATCTGGGCGGCCACTGGGGTCCTGCGCTCAAGTTCGCTGGCTATGACGGGTTGATCGTCACAGGCCAGGCCAGCCAGCCGACGATTCTGCGGATCGATGATGACCGCATCGAGCTTGTCGACGCCAGGCGCTTCTGGGGCCAGGGGCTCATTCAGACCCAACTGGCTTTGCGCGAATCGCTGGGAGAGGATTGGCGCATCCTGGCCATCGGACCGGCGGGCGAGAACCTGT
>JAFGLK010000599.1 GCA_016928125.1 Anaerolineae bacterium | reverse complement strand
CGACGGGCCTGGGCGTGACCCATGTGGACCATCCGCTGGAGGTCACCGACGACACGATCTTCCAGATCGGCTCGATCTCCAAGACCTTTACCGCCACGGCGGCGCTGCGCCTGGCCGATCAGGGACGGCTCGATCTGGACGCGCCGGTGCGGCGCTACCTGACCGAGTTCCGCGTGCAGGATGACGAGGCCACCGAGGCCGCCACGCCGCGCCATCTCCTCACCCACACGGCCGGCTGGGCCGGCGACCTCTTCATCGACACCGGCGCGGGCGACGACGCCCTGGCCCGCTTTGTGGCCCGCATGGCCGAGCAGCCCCAACTGGCGCCGTTGGGCCAGTTCTGGTCGTACAACAACGCCGCATTCTCCCTGCTGGGCCGCGTGATCGAGGTCGTGACGGGCAAGAGCTACGAGGCGGCTTTGACCGAGCTGGTGTTGGAGCCGCTGGGCCTGAAGCGCTGCTATCTGCGTCCCGCCGACGTGATGACCGAGCGTTTCGCCGTGGGGCACGACGCCTCCGCCCAGGGCGCCCAGGCGCAGCGGCCCTGGCCTCTTCCGCGAGGGGTCCTCCCGGCCGGGGGCATCGCCTGTTCGGTGCGCGAGCTGCTGGCCTACGCCCGCTACCACCTCGGCGTCGACCAGGACGCCGCCTTGCTCGAGCCCGCCACCCTGGCGGCCATGCAGGCGCCCCAGGCCACGCTGTGGGGTCGGGAGGCCTGGGGCCTGGGCTGGTCGGTGGACGATACGCTCGGCGTGCGGCTGATCTCCCACGGCGGCTCGACGCTGGGCTTCACCTGTCGGCTGGTGCTCGTGCCGGAGCGTCGTTTCGCCCTGGCGGTGTTGACCAACGACGGCGGCGGCCTGATCGGGCGCGCGGTGCGCTGGGCGCTGGCACACTATCTCGGCATCGAGATCGTGGACCCCGAGCCGCTGGAGGCCGATCCCGAGATGTTGACCCCCTACGTGGGGCGCTACAGCCGGCCCTTTGCCGATCTGGAGCTGGGCCTGCTGGCCGGGCGGCTGGTGGCGCAAGTGGCCTACAAAGGGCGCTATCCCACCGAGGAGGGCCCGCCCATCCCGCTGCCCGCGCCCGCCGCGCTGGGCCTATGCGAGCCCGACCGGCTGCTGGGGGTGGCTGGCCCGGGCGTGGGCTCCACGGGGGAGGTATTCCGCCGGGCGGATGGCTCGATCGGCTGGCTGCGCTACGGCGGCCGCCTGCACGCGCGTCAGGCGTAGGGCCATGCCAGCGGGGACCCTCCACCTGGTGCGCCACGGCGAGACGCCCTACATCGTGGAGGGGCGCATGGGCGGCGATCCGCCCCTCACCGCGCGGGTCACGCTGGGCGCCGGGCAGTCAGCGGGGTAGGTGCACCGGACGCAGGACAAGGAGCGAAACCATGCCGACCCTATTTGAGAAGATCCACGGCTGCAACGCGGCGGCGGTCATCTCCAACTCCATGGGCGATGTGACCGAGGGGCTGAGCTACCAGGAGATCGAGGCGCGCTACGGCGCCAAGGGCGCAAAGGAAGAGGGAAACAAGAGCTTGGCCTTCTTTGCGTGGGGGCGTGAGACATTTGCCGCTCGCCAAGGCGCCAAGGGCGCAAAGGAAGAGGGAAACAAGAGCTTGGCGTTCTTTGCGTCGGGGCGTGAGACATTTGCCTCTGGCCAGGGCGCCAAGGGCGCAGAGAAGGGAAAGCCTTGGCGTTCTTTGCGTCTTGGCGTGAGACATAGGCCTCGCGCCAAGGCGCCAAGGGCGCAAAGGAAGAGGACAACAGGACCTTGGCGCTCTTGGCGTCTCGGCATGAGAGAGACGCGCTGCAGGCGCGCCCATGGTGGTGACCCACAGGGGTCCCGCTCGGCGCGCCGCCCCGACGGCGATGCTAGATGTTCAGCAAGAGCGTGATGCCCACACACACCGCGCCGCCCAGGATCATACGGACCCCCGCGCGGAGGATCTTCTCGCGCGCCACCGTGGCCAAAAAGGCGCCCAGCCCAAACAGAGCCAGCATCGCCATGGTGAGGCCGGCGAGGTAAGCATAGGTGATGTCGCCCCAGAGCCCATTGAGCAGAAAAGGCAGCAGCACCACCATCCCCGATAGCAGCGGGGATAATCCGTCGAGCGCTGTGATGACGATGATGGCAAAGCGCGACGCGCGGGCCTGCTTGGAGTCGCTCAGGTCGCTCAGCATGGACTGCTCCAGATCCTGCAGGGCGTGCTTGCGCTCCGCCGATTCCGCCATATAGGAGCCCCAGGCGCCCGATATGCCCATGGCGATGCAGGTCGCCAGTCCGGTCGAAACCACGATGCGCGGATCTTGAACGCCGGCCACCCACGACCCCATCAGCACGCCGATCATCGTCATCACACCGTCAAACCCGTTGTTGGCGATGACCCGGCGGCCGATCTCGTCGACTTGGGCGATGCGCCGGTATTCGCCGATCTCGGCGATCGCCATGTGTCTGCGGAACAGATGTCTCTCATTCTCTTGTTGCACGATAAACACCTCGGTGCACGTCCATAATCACCAGTCTAGCGATGGTCGGCGCGGATGATAGCGCGTCAGAGCGACTCCCGCCCTCGCTGCCCGATGCAGGCAGCGTCCGGCAAGAGCACTCACACACACCGCGGCGACTGGCTAAAGGACGAGAACAAGAGAAAGCGGATAGCCCGAGAGGCGGTTCGAGGACATGATCGTCGGCCGCTATTTGGGGCGTCCAGGCGATCCCTGCCCTCCCTGGTACTTGAGGGTTCTGGAGGTTGGCTGTCGTCGGCCATGAAAGTGCGCATTCTCCTTACAAAGCCATTATCCTGTCTCCATCATAGCACAGATGAGGGCGGCGGGCAAGTTGATTTGACTCTTTTTCTGAGACCAGGGGTGATCTTGGCCCAGTGCTTTGGCGACGGGCCGTGAGTCTAGGCCGATGGCCTTGGCGTGGGATCTGCTTCTCGCCAAGGCGCCAAGG
>JAFGLK010000598.1 GCA_016928125.1 Anaerolineae bacterium | reverse complement strand
TCCTGGGCCTGCTCGACGGTGTGCACCAGCGGCTTGTCGCAGGCCACGTTGAACCCAGCCTCGACAAAGGCCTTGGCCACCGGATAGTGCATGTGATTGGGGGTGACGATCGAGACAAAATCGATGCGCTCGCCCTCGGGCAACCGGCTCTCCTGCTCGAGCATCTCCTGCCAGGTGCCATAGGCGCGCGCCTCGGGCACATAGAGGTCCCGGGCCGAGGCCTTGGATTTCTCCGGCGTCGAGGAAAAGGCGCCTGCCACCAGTTGCACAGCCCCGTCCAGCTGGGCCGCGCGACGATGAACCGCCCCGATAAAGGCGTCACGGCCCCCGCCCACCATGCCCATATTCAGCTTGCGCGGGAAAAAGACCTCTTCATTCTTGCCACTGACCATGTGCGTCCTCCTTATCACTCGAAGGTGGGGCTCGATGTATCCTGCGGTATTCTGCACCGCGGTCAGCTCGCTGTCAAACGCTCTGCGCTGCATTTTGGCAGGCCCGGCATTTGTGATACCATGGCGGGCACCGTGCGCCGGCATCTTGCGCCGTGCACCGGCGTGTCGCGCACACTCTAGGCGGTATGGAGGCCGGTATGCTCAAACTCTCCATCGATGGCAGCCATTTCTACCAGGGGGATGCCCCCACCTACACGCGGCGAACGGGCTTTCCCAGCGCCGACCCGCGCCTGACGGGCCTGTTGCTGAATCATCGCGTGGTGAATGGCATTTTCGACGACCTCAACCCGAGCCACGACTACGACGGCGACGGTCGGGACGATTGGGCCTACGCGGACACGGGCCGCTGGGACCCGGAGCGTAACACGCGCCAGTTCGTCGAGGCCATGCCCGTCTGGCGCGCGCAGGGCGTGATCGCCTTCACCATCGGGCTGCAGGGCGGCAATCCCTTTCGCGTCAGCCCCCCGCCGCCGGGTCTGCGCGTCGAGGCGCTCGATTGTGGCGCCTTTAACGAGGATGGCAGCCTGCGGCCCGCCTTCATGGCGCGCCTCAAGCGCATCCTGGACCAGGCGCGCGAGCTGGATATGGCACCCATCGTCAACTATTTCTACCACGGCGGCGCACAGCGGATCGGGGAGCACGCCCTGGAGGCGGCCGTGGACAACGCCACGCGCTGGCTGCTGGAGCAGAACTATGACGGCCTGATCATCGATGTGGCCAACGAGTGCGACATCGCCAGCTATCGGCCCGAGCTCCAGCTGGAACGCATCCACGAGATGATCTACCGCATCAAGGACGAGGTGGACCTGTACGCGGCGCGCATCCGTCAATCGCGGCGCTTTTACGCGAGCGCCAGTTTCACCGGCGGCTATTCGCGGGCGGAGCGGCTGGCAACGCTGCCGGCGGCCTTCATCCACGCGGCAGACCTGCTGCTGCCCCATGGCAACCGCTGCACGACCGAGGAGGTGCGGGCGGCGATCGAGGCACTTCGGCAACGCGTCGCGGAGGTGTCGACCAAGACGCTGCCGATCGTGTACAACGAGGACATCCAGGCCCCGCCCGAAGGCGACTGGCAGGACTATGGCGGCGATCTGGAGCATCTGGAGGCCTGCCTGAAGGTTCATGTCTCCTGGGGAAATCTGATCCGCAGCCACCAATGGGTGCCCTGCGAGGATTGGGCGGGAGGCAGCGCGGTGCAGGCGGCCTGGTACGCGCGCACTCGCGAGCTGGCCGGCCAGCCCAATCCGCCCAGTTCGGTGCTGCTCCGCTATGATCGCATCTAGACAGCTTGCGCGGGAGGAAACCATGACGCATAGGCCCCATGGGCGCAGATGGCTCACGCGGTTCGCGCTCATCGGCGCGTTGCTCGGCCTGTCGGGTTGTTCGGTGTTCGTCGGCCAACGAACAGAGTTCCAGGAGCCTCGGCCCGCTGCGATGGCGTCCCCTTCCCCCGAGGCCCCGCCCAGGGCGACGCCTCTGCCCACGGTCACGCCAACGGCCACTGCGACCGCCACGCCCTCACCCACCCCCACGCCAGAGCCGGTGACTCTGGGCCTGAGCGATGGGTTCCCGGAGGGGCTGGCCGAGTTGGTGCAGGAGCAGGTGGACTCCCTGGCGCCGGTGGAGATCGAGGGCCAGATGCGGCCCATCCGCCTGGCGACCGAGGGGACCCAGGCCGACGCCTGGCTGGCCGTCGAGACGCTGGCCAAGGCGCGAGCCGAGGGCGGAGGCGCGCCCGTGGCCATCCTGAGCGAGCGCTATCACGCCGTCGTGGCGCCTTTCGCGACGCTGCGTGACGACATCTCGCTGGACGAGCTCCAGGGCCTGTGGCGGGGCGGGGGTGAGGGCCTGCTGCTGGCGGACAGCACGGCCCTGGAGCTGGGCTGGCTCTGGGGCCCGACCGCGGTCGAGCCCGTGCTCGACGAGGAACTGAGCGGCCAGTTGGAGGCCACGCCGGGCGCCCTGGGGCTCACCCAGTTCAACCTGCTCGACCCGACGCTCAAGGTCCTGACGGTGAATGGCGTCAACGTGCTGAGCAATACACTGGACCCGAGCCAATACAGCCTGGGGCTGGCGATCACGCTGCGCGGGCCGCTGGCCGAGGCGCTGGCGCCGCAGCTGGCGCCACTGTGGGCCGATACGACCAACCGCGATCCGGCCAAACTCACCCAACTGATCATGACCGGCGTCACGGCCATGTGCCGCCTGACGGCCGAGCGCATGGAGCG
>JAFGLK010000597.1 GCA_016928125.1 Anaerolineae bacterium | reverse complement strand
TTGATCGCCGTAAAGCCCATATCCACCACCTGCTTGGCCTTGTCGGCATTGGCCTGGGGCGAGTCATCCCCTCCCGCGTGGCAGTCGGCATAGACGCGGATCTTGTCGCGGAACTTGCCGCCCAGAAGGGCATAGACCGGCAAGCCGGTGGCCCGTCCCACCAGATCCCACAGGGCGATCTCGATGCCGGTCATGGCGGTGACGTGGTGCCCACCATCGGCGCCGTTGAACACGTGCTGCCGGCGCATCCGCTCATAGAGCTGATCGACATTCATGGGGTCCTCGCCCAGCAGGATGGGCGCCAGGCTGGCGATGATGTTCTGAATACCGCCGCCGCCATGGATGCATTCGCCTGTTCCCACCAAGCCCTTGTCCGTGTAGATGCGCACGTAACACGAGTAGCCGTGACCCCAAACCTCACCGGTTCTGATCTCTGTGATCTTCATGCTGTATCTCTGCCTCCCTAGACTCTGCAAATATGGCCGGGACTGTAGCATACACCTGGCAGGCCGTCAAACGGCCCGCGTATGCGCCTGCGGCGCCAGATAGCCGACCGACTCGCCCCCCCTGGCCACTCCCGAGGCGGGCGAAGGCTGACTCAGCGCGAGACCGCGCCGAACCAGAGCTGTTTGAGATCGTTCAGTCGGCCGTTTTGCCCCCATTCCACCAGGGCCGTATTGATCTCCTGCATCAGGATCAACGCATCCAGGCGTGCAGCGATCACATAGGGTTCGTCCGTAAGATGCCCTCCCACAACGCGTAGATCGGGATGGAGCCGGATGATGCCCAGCGCGTCGACATGATCGCATATCAGAGCGCTGGCTTGACCTGCGACCACCCGCTCGACGGCATCCTGGATGTCGCGCTCGGCCATGATCTCAAGATCGAGGCCCCGGTCTCGTGACAGACGACGGGCCAGTTGGTGGGCCTCTGCGCCGAGTTCCACAGCTATCGTCTGGCCTTTCAGATCGGCTATACCCGTGATGGCCTTGTCGGCTGCGCGGGCCACCAACACCTGCCCGGCATCAAAGTAGGCGTAGGAATAGAGCACATCCAGGGAGCGCATCCGATCGTGAGGCAACGCCGAGATGATCAGGTCGATCTTGTCGGCCTCAAGGGCGTCATAGAGACCGTCGAAATGGATGTTGACGAACTCGGCCCTTACGTCCCAGCGCTCGGCCAGAGCGTGCGCCAGGTCCACATCAAACCCGCTATACTGCCCGTTTTCCACCAACTCAAAGGGAGGATAGCTCGCGTCCATGCCCACTCGCACAACCCCTTGGCGCTGGATCTGGGACCAGGTGGCGTCCATGGGCGGTGGGCCGACGATGCGAGGCCGCATCACGGCCAAAACGATCAGCAATCCCAAGATCGGGACGACCCAGCGCCAAGCTTGGCGACGCCAGGCCCGGCGAAGCCCGGCTTGGGCAGCACCAGCACCTACGGCGCTCCTCCGAAGCGGAGACTCTCTCGAATCCATGCTCAAGGCTCCAGATACTCGTAGGGCTCGCCGTGGGCATAGTGACGGACATCGCTGTAGATCGGCTTGGGGATGAACTCGGGCGTCACAAAGGCGAAATAGTCTTGATAGGTCTTCTGGGCCCAAGGATAACGAAAGACCCACAAGCAGGCCGCCTGGCACCAATCCCACTCGCTGTACACCAGTTCATACGCGCGGATGGTATACTCGAGCCTTTGGTAGGGCCGCACGGCCTTGGTCCAGCGTGGGTGGTCGTTCCAGCCTCCTTCCGTGACAAAGCAGGGCTTGTGCCCATCGCCCCAACGCACCATTGAGGCCCGGATCAATTCGGCACGCCGAAAGTTGACCTCTTGTGAGTCGACCGGGTCGTCTGGCGGGTAGGTCAGGCCGTAGGCGTGGATGGCCAGGCCATCGAACCATTGAGCCGCGCCCGCGCGGTACAGGCGTTCCAGGTAGCGCAGGTCATCCATGCCCCACTCGCTGCCCTCCGGCGCCAGAGTAGGCGCCAGGCCAGGTGCAAGGATCTGGACTTTGGGATCGGCCTGCTTGGCGCGCAGGTATGTCAGGCGGAGCAGTTCGGCGAACGCCTCAGGATCGGGCTCGCGGTAGCCCCACTCAAAGGCCAGGTTGGGCTCGTTCCACACGATCACATAACGGATGCGCCCGGAGAAATGGGCCACAAAGGCACCGACGAAATCGGCATAGTCGCCGAAATGCTCGCGATCCAGGTGGCGATAGGTTGTATCCTCCGGCCGAGCCCACTCGGGCACAAAATCGATGCGCGCGATGATGGTGAGGCCCTGGGCCAGGGCGTGATCCACCACCATATCGGGATGCTCCCACCGGTAGCGCCCTTTGACCGGCTCATAGTAGCCCCAAGGGAAATACTCGACGACCCAGGGCGCCCCCATCTCGCGCACCATCTCGAAGGTGCGTTTGATCTTCCATTCCTCCACCTCGTCGGTCAGCCGGGTGTGGATGCCCATACGCGGATTGAGGGTCTCGACGGCCTGTTGGGGCCCCACGGTGACCAGGCGCTGAGGCGGCGTGCTCAAGCAGAGCAGGACGGCCAATAGCGCCGCGCCACGGACCAGCCAGCGGCCCGGGAGGGCGCATCCTGCGCGACCGAG
>JAFGLK010000107.1 GCA_016928125.1 Anaerolineae bacterium | reverse complement strand
GAGCGTGCCTCGACGGTGAACGGATAGGCCCGACGTACTTCGCCGGCCACAAGCGCGGAAGTAGGACGCATCGTCAGCTGTGCACGCCCCTCTCCCCCGGGCGAGAGCCGCAGACGCGCCGGACTGATGTCCAAGGAACAGGCCCCACTGGCCTCGTGGGGATGCAGGGTGACATCCAAGGGCATTCGTCCCTGGTTGCTCACGCGAACGGTGAACTGGGCAGATCTAGCAGTGGTTTGCTGGGACGGCATGAGCGTGAGTTCCACCGGTCCACCCATCGGCGGCCCAGGCTCCTCCACGATTGGCGGAGGGGCTTCCCTGGCGCCGGCATAGGCGACCGGTTCGGGCTCGATGGGCGGCATCTCTTCTGGTTGTTCGAGCTCTTCACCGATGACCAACATCAGATTGGCCCGGGCGCCGACGGAGGGATCATCGCGCACGCGGGCCCAGACGGTGAGCGGATAGCTCCCCGTCGGCGCCTCAAGCGGAGGCAGAAGTTGCAGCATAGCCAAGGCCTTTTGCCCCGCCGAGAGACTTAGAGAGTAAGGCGTAAGAGTCAGCCAGTTGCCTGGCAGTCCCTGGACCGCCAGATCCAGCGACCAGGTCATGCCGCTCGAATTGAGCACCGTGATCACGACGCGATCTTGTTGACCCGGAAGCACCGTCACACTCGCACGATCAACGGTCACTTGAAATGGCGCGGGCGCAGATTGTGACATGCATCCCCCCTGAAAATAGGTTGTGCCTACGAGCCACTTCCATCGGCAGCGGTGAACCCTGGCCCGTGGGCAACTCCCCTCTAGCGGTTCACATTCCCTATGAGGAAGGCCAACTCACGAAGCCAGCGCACGATAGTCCGCGCCGGCGCGGCGAACGGCAGACGCAGTATGAGCCGTGCGATAGAGCTATCCAGGACCCCGCCGAATAGCCCACCCGCCTGGGGCAAAACATCGGCCAGGGTCTCCATTCCCGCCAGGGCCAGGGCTACGATAAAAATCACGATGATGAGTGCCACTGCCCACTTGGCCAAGCGGACGAGAACCTTAAGGCCCCCGCCCAACCTGAGGCCCCGCACCTGTGCCAACGTGCCAGCCACGATGAGAGGCTCCGCCAATCCCTCCACCTGCCCAGTCACCTGGAAGCGATGCACTCGACGCTGTTCGCCGACCAGCAGCTTGTCCTTGGGGCGTGCTGTAAGCCAGGCGCCTCCCTCTGCCCCAGCCGAGAGATGGATCTCGGGTGGTTTGAAGGAAAAGGAGACGGCGTCGGCCTCATCTCGACCCTCAAGCCACACCCTCACTGGAAGAGAGCGCGGATTGACGGCCTTGACAAAGTAACGGGCGCTGCCGGTGCGGCTCTGTTGGGGCGGCACCAGGCTGAGGGTCACCGGGCTTACGGGCCTCTGCACAAAGCGGCCCTCGGCCGTAGCGACGGGCACCAACTCGCCTTCACGCGTCGCCGAGAGGGTGAACGGAATGGACTTTTCGGCCTGAACGTAGCCCCGCGCCGCCACTGCGAGGCGCGCCTGGGCCTGTCCTCGCGGTGGCACCGCGATCCGCGGGCTGTCGAAGCGATAGCTACAACCGGCCTCTGGGTCAGCCGCCGCCAGCCGCAACGCCAACTCCACCGCTGAGGGATTGGCAATCAGGAGCGTATACTGGGCCTGCAATTCGCCGCTCTGAACCTGAGGCCGCAATTCCAGCGTCGGCGGGGGCATGCTCACTTGGGTCAGACGCGCCTGAGCGCTTTTGGCGGGCGCCAGGCCTTGCCGCGGCGTGGCCACCACCTGGAAGGTATACGTACGGCGTTCGTGCGGCCCCAGACTGGCCCGCGGGCGCACGCGCAGGGTGCTCGTGGCACTTTGCCGGGCACGCAACACCAGTTGGCTCGGCTCGAAGGTGTATTCGCAGCCGTTCTCCGGGTCGCTGGCCGACAGATCGAACTCCAGGTCGGTATTGCTGTTCGCGTCGCTGGCGAGAGACACCCTGAACTCTCTCAAGCCCTGAGCTTCCGTCTCCGGCGGCGACACGCTGACGGCAAAGCCGGCGCGCGCCTGGATGTCGACCGTAAGCGCGACCTCGGTTCGCTGACTGACGTTGAGTTGTGAGAACACCCGGAGCACGAAAGGATACGCGCCCGCGGGGGTGTGAGCGCTGGGGCGGATCGTCAGTAGCGCCGTGCCCCTCTCATCCGGCTTGAGCGTCACTTGGGTCGGATCCATAGACACCCACTCGGGGCGAATGCCGCTCAAATTGAAGCTGAACGTGTCCAGAACGGTTCCCGCATTGCGCAGCGCGATGCGCCACCGCGCCGCCGGCGGAGCCAAGTTGGGGTCGGCCACCGGCTCCACGCCCACCTGGATCTGATCCGCTGTGATAGGCCTTGGCTCCACCCTCGGCTCCGGCCGTGCCTCAGTGGGCGGCCGCGGCGCGACCGGCCTTGGCTCCTCCCTCTCTACCCTCGGAGGCTGCACAGGAGGTTGTTGAGCGGGTGGCACAACCCCGGCGAGCACTCTCAGTTCCAGAGAGGCCCATCCGTCTACCTCTGGCCTCTCCTGGGAGGTGGCGCGGACAATAACCGGATAGGTAGCCCCCTGAGCGCCGGTGGGCGGATGAATCGTCACCTGGCTGCGCGCCTCCCCCAGGGGAAACGCGGAGACCTGATCGGGAGCCACTTCGGCCCAGCCCTCCGGCAGGTTCTCCACCTTGAGCACGTAATGCTCGACCTCTTCCATGCGATTGCGCACGATGACGATCGCCGTGCACTCCTCGCCTGGCTTGACCTGAACCTGGGTGGGGTCTGTGCTGACGACGATTGGCTGAGGCATCATGCACCCTCCACGCGCAACGTGTACACTGTGTGAGCCGGTTTCTCTTCTTCGATGATCTGCCGCAAACGATCCTGGTTGATGACACTGGCATCCGGAGTGCGCACAATGATGCTGAAATGATATGGGTTGTCGTCTGTGCCATCCTCCACGATCTCTGGCGCTGCGCCCAAGTATATGCCCAGATAGTCCCGAAAGCCTCCCAGCGTGCCTCTGCGCCGATATAGGTCAGCCACGCGACAGATCAGTTCGCGCTGGCGAGCCTCAGGCCAGTTCTCGTCCAACACCACGTCTACCCAATGACCCAGCCAGGGCAGGAAATCCGAGGGGGTCAGTCGAGGGTCAAAGTAGGCGTGGAGCTGATCGATCTGCCGCTCCAACGGAGACCAGATCGACTCCATGATGCGCAGAAAACCGGCGAGAAACGGATCATCTGCAAAGATGGCCGGTAGGTAGTTCAACAGCCGGTTCCTCCCATTCTCCATCGTTCTTACATCTCCATCCACGGCATGTCCGGCGTCCATGCTCGCCACCGACCACGCATGTCATGCACTCGTTGGCTGGCGCGCTAGCGCGCCAGATACACGTTGTGGTAGTAGGACACGATCACTCCATTGGCCGGCACGTCGATGACCTGTGAGCTCATGCCCAAGCGTTGGCCCAGGGCGTTGGTCAGGTCGATGGGATAGAGCTTGAGCTCGGTGGCGTACTCAACACCCGGCACAGTCTGGATCAGCGCGTAGACCTTGTCAATCGTCAGAGGCCGGCCGAATGGCCAGCCCGTGCCTTCGGCCCCCCCATAGAGCGGGTGCAGGAAGCGATACAGGGCCACCTTGACGTCTCGCCGGACGCGTTCCGGCTCGGCTTTGGGGTGGGTCTTGATGCGCGTCTCGACGGCCACCCATACATACTCGGGCGCACGGATCTGAAGGCGGGTCGTGAGCAGCCGTCGCTCATCTAGATAGTCCCGTAGGTTCATCTCGATGACGGGAGGCAGCCTGAGTTCGTCCTGCAGCTCGCGCTCGACCACAGCGCGGCTGCTCTCCTGGGGCAGCGCTTCATGCACATTGACATGCCGCTCCAACTCGATCCCCTCCAATGGGGGCAGACCGGGAATCACCAACAGGAGCACGGTTCCAGGGGCCGGGGCCTCGGGATCGCCAAGTTGTGGCTGCAAGCAGCGCACGCGCCCCACCCCCTCGATCTGCTGGGCCAGGAACT
>JAFGLK010000596.1 GCA_016928125.1 Anaerolineae bacterium | reverse complement strand
TCCGGTCGTGGGCGCTGAGCCAGGTCGCCGTGGCGCTAGCCTTCCTGCCCTGGCTGGGGATCGCGTGGCGCCGTTTCGCCACACACGCGGCCCTCCGGGCCCAGCCTCCCGCCCCTCTGGCATTCACCCGCGAGACCTGGTCCTTTCTGATGGGCGGGCATCTGGCCCTGTACGGGCGCGAGAGCCTATATGCCGCCCTGACCCAATGGGCCCTGGTTGCCTTTCTGGCCCTGGCGTTGGGGCTGGCCATCTGGGATCGCCGCCGCGTCAGTGTGATCTACCTGCTGGCCGTAGGCCTTGGTTCGGGCCTGCTCGTCTTTGGCTTGATGTGGCTGCGGCCCGGCTACCATCCGCGCTATGCGCTGATGCTCATCATCCCGGTCGTATTGCTCGTCGGGCGAGGCTTGATGGCTCTGGTGAGCCTCAGACCTCGCGGGGGACCCATGCGCTACGGCGCGCTTGTGGCTCTTCCGCTCCTCTCTCTTTGGTTCGCAACGTATGGTCTGGCCACCCGGGCCCTGCTCCGCGACGGCTACTATCGACGCGATGATGCCCGCGCCACGGCTGCCTATCTGAGCTCCGAGCTGCCTCAAGGCGCCCTCGTTTGGGTGGACAACGACGACTGGGCGCTACGCTACTATCTTGCAGATAGCGGTCTGGACATCCACTATCTGAATGTGGGTGCCTATCCCAAAGATATGCTCGTCCAATTGGATGCGATGCTCCCCGAAACGGGGCGTGCAGCTCTCGTGAGATGGCACCAGGGGACGACCGATCACCGGGGTGTGCTGCCCTTTCTGCTAGAGCGCTCGGGCACATGGCTTCATGCCGAGCGTCTGCCGGGCTACAGCGTCGCACTCTATGCCCTGGATGCCGAGCCCCTGCCCGAGTTGGCCCGCGCGGCGAACGTCAACTTTGGGCCTCTGCGTCTCGTGGGCGTGTCCGCAGATACCTGGGCGCCAGCGGACGAGGCGCTCTCCGTGGCCCTGACCTGGCGCAAGGACGCACCGCTCGACCAGGACTGTAGCCTGGTCCTCGAACTGGTGGATGTCAAAGGCCGTAGCGTGGCCCGAGACGATAGTATCCTCTATGACGCGACAGGCGCTGGCACGAGTGCATGGCCCTCCGATGCGTTTTTGGACACGTATCACACCTTGCGCCTTGGCCCGGGCATTGCGTCGCTGTCCTACGCCCTGCAGCTCGGCGTCTATCACGCGGATGATCCCAGCGGGCTCGACGTGCTCGATGAGGTCGGCGCACCCGCTGGCAAGCGCTACAGCCTGGATCTCATTGACCTGGCCCCGGCTCTCGGCCGCAGCGGGAGATCCATCGATCGCGAGGCGCTGGGACTGGAGACATTGCCCGAGCCGGAGGAGTTGGCCCCCGGGCTGGCGCTGCGGGCCTTTGGGTTTACGCGAGAGACGATCGACACGGGCGAGGAACTCTCGCTGCTGCTCGAATGGCAACGCACCTCGGCCGCGCCGCTGCCTGACTACTGGATAGAGATCGGCCTCGAGCGGGATGGGCAGACCCTGGTTCGTGAGCCTGCCCCGCCCATCTATGGCGCCTATCCCACGAGCGACTGGTCGTCGGATGAGGTGGTGCTCAGCTGGCACGACTTGATCGTACCAACCGACATCAGCGGCGGCCCTGCGACGGTGTTCGTGGAGGTAGAGGGTGAGGATCCGTTCGTCTTGTCGAGCATCGAGGTGCAGGCGGTGCCGCGCACATTCCAGGCGCCGGACGCCCAAGTCGCGCTCGAGGAACCTCTGGGCGGCCTGGCCACCTTGGTGGGCTACGATCTGGAGAGCCTGACATTGACAGCGGGCGAGCCCTGGTCACTCACGCTCTATTGGCGGGTCGAAGACAGCACCGAAAGCCAGTACGTGGTCTTTGTCCATCTTCTGGATGAGACCGAGCGCCTGATTGCCCAGCACGACGGGCCGCCTGTCCAGGGTGAACGCCCGACCACAGGCTGGGTGCCTGGAGAGTATATCGCCGACTCCCATACCATCCTTTGGGTCGACCCAGGCTTCGAGGGCAGCGCCACACTTGAGGTCGGCCTCTACGACGCTGCCGCCGATCGCCGCCTGCTGACACCAGAGGGCGAATCGCGCCTTTTGCTTCCCAGTGCGCTCACCGTCCTCAGGTGCAAAGCCTGCTCCTAGAACATCGATCAAGGCGTCGGTTGCCAGTCCGCAGCATGTATGGGACGAATCCAGACGGCCGCCACGCTTTCTGTCTGGCACCTGGCGGTGGTATCATAGAGACATATGAAGGTCTATCTGACAGCGCTTGGCTGCAAGCTGAACCAGGCCGAGGTCGAGTCCCTCGCGCGTTGCGTCGAGAGGAGCGGTCATCAGGTCGTGGCTGCTCCAGAGGCCGCCGATTGGGCGATCATCAACACGTGCAGCGTCACGCACGTGGCGGCGCGGAAATCGCGGAGCCTGATCCGGCGCCTGCATCGCCTCAATCCCCTGCTGCGTCTCGCTGTCACCGGCTGTCATGCCGAGCTGTATGCAGGCGAAATACAAGCTCTCCAAGGCGTCGACCTGATTGTGCCCAATGCGAACAAAGAGGCGACCTTTGAGCTTCTGCTGGCGCGAGCTGGCGAGGATCGGCTGACGCAGGGTCAGGATACGGCTTTCCGCCGCCTGGCGAGCGGTCACACCCGGGCCTTTGTCAAGATTCAGGATGGTTGCGATCATCGTTGCGCCTACTGTGTCGTCACGATCGCCCGTGGCCCATCGGTGAGCCGCGCGCCACACGATATTCTCGACGAGATCAAGGCACGCGTCGACGAAGGCTATCAGGAGATCGTCCTCACCGGGGTGAACATCGGGGCCTACGGGCGGGATTTGACGCCTGGCGGGCAGCCGACTGTCATCGGTCACTGGTCTTTGGTGCGGCTGGTGCAAACGGTGCTGGCCGAAACCTCGGTACGCCGCCTGAGGCTCTCCTCCATCGAACCTCAGGACATGACGTCCGCGCTATTGCCGCTTTGGGAAGATGACCGCGTATGTCGTCACGTCCACCTCCCGCTTCAGAGCGGCTGCGACGCGACGCTTGAGCGCATGGGACGGCTGTATACAACGGATCAGTTCGCTCAGATAGTGCAAGATCTTCGAGCGCGGACCGCCCAGCTATCGATCACCACCGATGTCATGGTGGGCTTCCCCGGCGAGACCGAGGCCGCGTTCGAGGCCAGCTCTGCCTTTATCGAGCGTCTCGCGTTCTCGCGATTGCATGTGTTTCGGTTCTCACCACGGCCGGGCACGCGCGCTGCGAGCATGGCAGACTCGGTGGATCCACAGGTCTCCCAATTGCGCAGTGAGCGTCTCATCGCCTTGGGGCAACGCCTGGCGCGGGCTTTCCATGGCGGCTTAATGGGCGAGAGCGTGCAGGTCCTGTTGGAGAACGCCCAGCGCACGCCTGGGGGCACTCTTTGGCAAGGCTGGACCGACAACTATGTCCGCGTGACCGTGCCCAGCGATCTGGCCCTGGCCAATCGCCTCGCGTGGGTGCGCTGCATCGCCGCCGATGAGGACGGCCTAACAGGGCAGTTGATCTCGGTCGAGGACTCCTGATCCTCCGCCTAGAGCGCGGCAGGTCGCGCATTTCGCGCCTTTTGACGCCTTGATAGATCCGCCTATACTGGTTCGCGTCATATTGGCCCAATTGGGGTGCCGGAAAGGAGGTATGAGATGCGCACACGGAAGACACATCTAGCATACGGTCTCTCATGCCTTGACAGGACCCCGATCGGAGCGCGTGCGCCCGATTAGCTTGAAACCTCCGCGAGAGAGCGGAGCATGACATCTGGGGTCCAGCCATCGCGCTAGGGCCCCTTTTTTGTGCGTTTGCCCGGCCGTGGCGTGATCACACCGCTGATGTCGGTCGCCACGGTGCAATCCGACGTCTGACGCAACTGGGGTGAACGAGAGGAGCAAGTCATATATTATGTCAGCATCAGATGTCATCATCCGGCCACTCGACATCGAGCGCGATGCCGGGCCATTGGCCGTCATGTGGAATGAGAGCGATCTGCAATGGCCGTCGAGTTGGTCGAGAGGGGTGCCCATGACGGCCGAGCTGGTGCGCGAATGGGACATGGAGGAGCGCACGCTGATCGTCTTTGTCGCCGAGGTAGAGGGCGAGATCGCTGGCTACTGCAGCTTTATGCCCACCGAGAGCGACTGCGAGGCCTACCTGGAGCTCCTGAACGTCAGCCCTCGTTTTCAGAAGCGCAGCATTGGGCGCCGCTTGATCCAGGCGACGATCGATTACGCGGTGGAAAAGGGCCTGCAGCGACAGACGCTCCATACCTGGTCGGCCAATTTCAAGGCGGTGCCCGCCTACAAGAAGACGGGCCACTTCTGGACGCCGGATCACTGGGTGTGGATGCAGAACTTTATCCCCGGCGCGCTTCAGATGCCTTTGGCCAAGCCCTTCTTCGAGCACCACGACTGGTACAGCGCGCAGGTGCGCGAGTTGACCCAAGGCGAGGATGACGAGCGCTGGGAAGGCCTCAAGGTCTTCACCCAGCGCTGGCAAGCCGATGGCGAGGCGTTGACCATCTGGATCGATCGCGAGGCCCGCGCTCCCGTAGCCATCGAGACGGATGCGTTGCAGGCAGCCGCGATTCTGGAGGAGATCGAGCCGGTCGCCGGCGAGCAGGTCACGCTACGCTGGCGGATCATGAACAAAGCCCACGAGCCCCTACAGGTCTTTCTGCATGCGCTGGGCGACAAGGGCCTTTCCATCGATCATCGGGATGCCTTTGTGGTGGCCGCGGGCCAGGCGGTCGAGCGCACGGCTCAAGTGAGCGTCGCCGAGGATGCGCCCTCCAGCAAGGAGGATGGCGCGGCCCCGGCGGTGCGCTCAATCTTGCGCCTGAACGGGCAGGAAGTGGAGCTCTTTGCGGGCCTGCGGGCCAAGAAACCGCTCAGCCTGGACACAGTGCCCAACCAGATAAGCGTAGCCCCCGGGAAGCCAGCCATCGTGACGCTGCAGTTGCATAATGAGCGCGAGCAGGCGATGCATGTGTCGCTGATGTTGACGCCCGCCGACGAACTGAGCCTTGAGTGGACGGAGAAGACGTTAGAGCTCCCCGCCCAGGGCCACGTGACCGTGCCTCTCTCCCTGACGCCGCGCGAGGAGGGTGTACACGCTCTGCACGTGCACGTGGCTGACAGTGAGGGCCAACTCAAGCCTTTGGGCGAGACGATCCCGGTCTTCAGCCTGGGCGTGGGTGGCTTGCTGGCCCATCACGCGGGCAAATCGGTGCGTGTGGAGAGCGACGAGTTGCGCGTGACGGTGCAGAGCGAGGATGGGGTCATCAAGGTCGAGCACAAAGACTCGCGCCTGACGGTGGCCACGCTACAGCCCTATCTGGGACCGCCTTACTATTTCGCAGGATCCGACAAGGTCGCATACGACCTCAAGGTGGAACAGCGCGCGGCTCGTGTATGGGTACAGATGGGGGCAGAGGCCAAGCACTACCCTGGCCTGTATCTGCATGGAGAGCTGGAGCTCTCCTCCGGAGGCATCGCTTCGCTGCGCTACACCCTGCGCAATCGCGGCACCCAGGAGCACAAGCT
>JAFGLK010000595.1 GCA_016928125.1 Anaerolineae bacterium | reverse complement strand
TGCGGGCCACGCTGACGATACCCGAAAGCGATGGCCTGGTGCATCGTTTGACCCACGATCTATCGGAGCGTGGGGCGGAGATCGTGGCCCTGGGCACGTTCTGGGGGGACGATGCGGCCAGCCGCGAGATCACTTTCAAGGCGAGAGGCATCGGGCGCGAGACGCTGGAGGCTGTGGCGCGCGACCTGGGCGCCCATATCGTCGACGCGCGCGAGACGTAGAGGCAGCCGACCTTCGCCTGGAGCGCCGATCACCAGGTCGGCTGAAGTGCCAAGGTGGAGCTTGGCGCTCCACTGGTGCGTTTCCGCCTGGAGCGATCTGAGGGGCGCATAGCCTACGGGGTCGTTTCAGGTGTCGCTTGGCGCAGCACGGCCAGCTCAAAGATCGCCGCCAGCCCGATCCCCAGCGCGAACATGCCATAGTCCAGCACGTCGAAGGTGCGCCCAAAGAGCGGCACGCCGAAATACTGCAACGTCTCGGCCGTGGCGCCCACCGCGAATACCAGGAGTCCTCGGCTCAGGGCGCCGCTCGCGAGCGCTGGTCTGGCGATGCCCAGCAGCAGATACATGGCGAACGGGAGCAGGATATCGATGAGATAGCCGTTCACAAAGGCGGGGCAAGGCCCCCGATAGCCCGGCCCGGTGACAAAATGCAAGAGCCCGACCGTCATCGCAAGCGACACCACGATGAGCTTCTCTTTCAGAGATGGCCGGTCCATACTGCTGCCCAGCCTTGCGCGAACCTCCCTCATCGGCCATGCAGCGCCAGGGCGAAGGTATAGTACAGGAACCAGCGTCCCCTACGGCGGCTCTCTCCGCCCTCGGCCCACTGCTCGAGCGCGGCCCCCAGATAGCGCAACCCCATGTAGCGGCCTACTTGATGAAAGCGCTCCAGAAACTCAACCTCGGGGATCTCATGGCCATGCCGGGCCAGCGCGTCGCGGTAGACCAGCGCCGTCTCCGCCGTAAAGTGGTTGGGCAGGTCCAGGTACAGCGACCCGTAGGATGACTGCTCCCAATCGATGAAGCAGGCCCTGCCCTGCCACAGGCGAATATGGTCGGGGTGTAGATCGACGTTGAGCAGCGTCAAGGTCGCCGCTTCTGCCGTCAGCGACTCGAGGATGCGCATCAGGCCGGCCATAGCGGCCTCAAGGCGGGGCGTGTACGCGCCGAATTCGGCCCTGAAGGCGGGGTCTGCCAGGGCGGCCTCCCACAGCTCGCGCCAGGCCCGCAACCAGAGTCGGCCAAGCCAGTCATCGCTGGTGTGTGGCAACCAGGGCGGCGGGCGCAAGCGGTTGGCGGCGTGAATCCCAGCCAGCCCGTCCGCGATGGAGAGGGTGATCGGGCTGCATCGGTGGCCCGCATAGAGCGCTGGGAGTGGATCGAGATAGGGCATGTAAACCGGCGCGCGCCGGTCGCCGGTCAGGTCTGGGATGTAGACGGGCGGCACAGCGCAGCGCTGATCTGCAAGCAGACGGAGAATGCGCCGCTCTAGGAGGCAGGCCGCCTTGCTCACCACGGTTTCATGATGCGTTCGCCCTTGGGGATCCCGGCTCCTGACGTCGTAGTAGCGTACCTGTGAGCCGGAATAGCCCTGCGCCCCCGCTGGCCGCTCGCGGATGCTCACGATGCTGCGGCGTACGCCGCACAGCTGCTGCAGGAAGCGCTCGATGTTCTCGCGTGTCTCAGGGGCGTCGTGGCCCACGCTCATCTGCCTCCGATGATGCGGTTGCGCCCATGGCGTCTGTGCGCGTGCCCACGCATCGCGCGCCAGGTGCGGGCCGTGGGCATATGGTATGCGCCTCCATCCGAAACAAAGGAGGCTGGCATCCGGTAGCATGATCTTCTGATAGAGCAGAGACCCTTCGGCAGCATTATCTCTTGACTTGACACGGGAGACAAGTCGGAGGGTTTCGAGAAACCCGGCGCGAACTGACGTTGCGCGCCCCGAAAGGGATCTTTGGCACAAGTTGGGTGAAGGCTTGGTCCGTCTCTACGATGGCAAGGGGATGGTCGGGGGACCGGCCTATGGCTCGGCGCTGATGTTCTCCATGCTCTTGCTGTCGTGCCTGTACGATCTCTCAGCACGAGACACGGAACGTCTCGTGAATGAGAACATCCCGGCCCGCCATTGCCTGGGCCTAGCGCTGGCTCACGTTGGTGTACTGCGAGTACCACGACCGGGTGGCAGACGTGTACTGTCGGGAGAAGCAGGGGCAGGGCTGGACTCGACGGGAAAAGCGAGCGCTGATCAGCGAGAACTGCGAGAAGCTTGTCGAGTTCTCTCGCGACTACACACAGTGTGGCGCTGAGGGAGCGGCTTCGATATGCTCAGCCGCCGGGACAGCGCCTGCCGGCCGCACGAGATAGGCGTTGCGATTCGCCCGCGTCCGCCCTATACTTCCTCTGCGCCGACATGATCCTCCTGCCTCACACTCGGGCGCATGTCTGGCCTGGCCGTAGCGGACGGGAGGAGGACACCATGCTCGATCCAGCCATCTTCGAGGCGGGCGCGCGGGCCTATGGCCTGGACCCCGCCGCCCTCGAGTCCCCTGCGAACAGGTTCGGCCTCTCTGGGTCGCTCTTTCTGGACCTCCATACCGGCGAGGAGCGCCTGCTCAAGTTCTCGCGGTCCAGTGGCGTGCACACCGTCGCCTCGTTTAGGGATGCGATGGCCTTCATCAACTGGCTGGCGGATCAGGGGCTCTCGGCGAGTCGGCGCTATCTATCGCTGGCGGGCCACCTGGCGGAGGAGGTGGGCACCGGCGGGCAGTGGCGCGTGGTGACCTACTTCCGGCGGGCGCCAGGACATGTGGTCGACCCCACCAACCCGGCGGAGTGGAACGAGGCCCACTTTCGCGCCATGGGTCGCTATGCTGGCCGCCTGCATGCGCTTGCCAAGAAGTACGTGAGCTGGCGTGGGATGCCCGAGGGCGCGCAAGCCGGGCGCGATCGGGCGGCTGGATACTGCCACATTCTTGACAGCTCAATCTGGGTGCCGGGGTTCATGCGCACGGGCTGCCGCGATCCCGAGGTGTTCGAGAGCTGGCAGCGCGAATGGGCGCCTCCGGAGTCCTGGACCATCGACCGCGCTCACTATGGCATCTGTCACGGGGATTTCGAGTGGCGCAACACGCTGGTCGACGGCGATACGCTCCTTCTCGTCGACTGGGATCAGTGCCACTGCGGGTGGTTCGGCGAGGATGTCGCCTGGGCGGTGTACGCTGGCGCGGCTGTAGCCCCCGCCCTGCGTATGGTGCAGGGCGAGACGCCGAGCGCCGAGGACGTGTTGCCCAACCCCCAGGGCGATGCCTTCTCTGAACGCTTCCTGGAGGCCTTTCTGGCCGGCTATGAAGCGGAGACGACGGTGGGCAGGTCCCTGCTCGGGCGTCTTCCTCAGCACATATTCGGCGTGCATGTCTGGGGTTACCTGGTGGTCCTACGGCTGGCCGGAGACAATCCGGCCTGGCAGCCCTACCTGGCAGAGCTCCGCGCGCGGATCCTGGCTGGCGTGCCGCCCATTCGGCTGCATCTGTAGGAGCGATGCCAGGCTGCTCAGCCGCCGGCGTCGCGGGCCAGCTCGCCGCGCGGCGTGCGAAAATAGGCCCAGAAGAGTGCCGCGCCGCCCAGCGCCAGCAGGGCGCAGACGGCAAAGAGGGCGCCATAGCCCCAGCGGGCGATGGCATAGCCCCCGCCCAACGACACCAGCCCATTGCCCAGCCCGAAGGCCAGGCTCA
>JAFGLK010000594.1 GCA_016928125.1 Anaerolineae bacterium | reverse complement strand
GGAGACGATCGAGGCCGAGCTGGAGGAGCAACTCGCCATCCTGCGCCAGGAGGAAAAGCTGCTGGAGGCCCAACGGCTCGAACAACGCACCCGCTATGATCTGGAGATGCTGCGCGAGGTGGGCTATTGCTCGGGAATCGAGAACTACTCGCGGCACCTCTCGCAGCGCAACGCCGGAGAGCCGCCCTGGACCTTGCTCGACTATTTTCCCGCCGATTTCCTGATGTTCGTCGACGAATCGCACATGACCATCCCCCAGGTACGTGGGATGTACAACGGCGACCGGGCGCGCAAGCAGGTGCTGGTGCAGTTCGGCTTCCGGCTGCCCTCGGCGCTGGACAACCGCCCCCTGACCTTTGAGGAGTTTGAGGATCACATCAACCAGTGCGTCTTTGTGTCGGCCACGCCCGGGCCGTATGAGGAGGCCCAGAGCGCGCGCATCGTGGAACAGGTCATCCGGCCCACCGGCCTGGTCGATCCCGAGATCGCCGTGCGCCCCACCAAGGGCCAGATCGACGATCTGATCGCCGAGCTGCGTCGGGTGATCGGCCGCGGCGAGCGCGCGTTGATCACCACGCTCACCAAGCGCATGGCCGAGGACCTCTCCGAGTATCTGCGCGAGGCCGCCTTCAATGTGCATTATCTGCACTCGGAGATCGGCACGGTGGAGCGGGTGGACATCCTGCGCGACCTGCGCAGCGGTGTATACGACGTGGTGGTGGGGGTGAACCTGCTGCGCGAGGGGTTGGACCTGCCCGAGGTCTCGCTGGTGGCCATCCTGGACGCCGACAAGGAGGGGTTCCTGCGTTCCTCCCGCTCGCTCATCCAGACGGTGGGGCGCGCCGCGCGCAACATCAACGGGCGCGTGATCATGTACGCCGACGACGTCACCGATTCGATGCAGGCCGCCATCGACGAGACGAACCGACGCCGCGAGATGCAGACCGCCTACAATCTCAAGCACGGCATCCAGCCCAGCTCGATCGTCAAAGAGATCCACGACCTCACCGAGCGGCTGCGCGCGGTGGCCGAGCCCGAGGCGCCCTATCGGGCTGGCATCCAGATCCCCAAGGAAGAGCGCCATCACCTCATCTCTGAGCTAGAGAAACAGATGAAACGCGCCGCACAGGATCTCGAGTTCGAGAAAGCGGCCCTGTTGCGCGACCAGATCCTGGAGCTCAGGCGCGCCCAGATGGAGGAGGACGACCGCCCCGAGTGGGAGCGCTTCCGCGAGTACGAGCGCCAGGGGCGCTGACGGATTGGCGGCTGGCGGGGATAGACGACGCATGACCGAGGATCCGACCACGCCCAGCTACCTGGCGCTGCACGCCAGCGGCGAACTGCGGCAGCGCGTCGAGCGGGCCTGGGAGCGCCTGCATCATTGCGACTTGTGCCCGCGCGCCTGTGGTGTCGATCGTTTGGCCGGGCAGGTGGGCTATTGTCGCAGCGGCGCGCAGCCCCAGGTGGCCAGCGCCAATGTGCACCCCTGGGAGGAGCCGCCCATCAGCGGCACGCGCGGCTCGGGGACGATCTTTTTCTCCAACTGCACGGCTCGTTGCCGCTTTTGCCAGAACTACCCCATCAGCCAGCTCGGCACGGGCCGAGTAGTGACCCTGGAACGCCTGGCCGAGATGATGCTACGCCTGCAGAAGCGCGGCTGCCACAACATCAACTTTGTCACGCCGACCCACTATGTGCCCCAGATTCTGGCCGCAGTCGAGCTGGCCGTGCCCCAGGGCCTGCACCTGCCCTTACTCTACAACACCAGCGGCTATGACCGCCCCGACACGCTCAGGATGCTCGAAGGGGTGATCGACATCTATCTGCCCGACGCCAAGTACGCCGACGAGGCGGTGGCCCAGCGCCTGTCCGATTTCCGGGGCTATGTGCGCTGGAACCGGGCTGCGCTGCTGGAGATGAAGCGCCAAGTGGGCATCGGACTCGCGCTCGATGCGGAGGGCCTGGCGACTCGCGGCCTGATCGTGCGACACATGGTGCTGCCCCAGGGGCTTTCGCAGACGCCCGAGGTGCTGCGCTGGATCGCGGAGTTGCTGGGATGCGAGACCTACGTGAGCGTGATGGCCCAGTACTTTCCTGCCCACGAGGCCGTCTCCGACGACGAGCTCTGCCGGGGGCTCACGCCTGAGGAGTACGAGGCCGCCCTGGACGCTGCCGACGCTCTGGGCCTGGAGCACGGCTGGCGTCAGGAGCTCGACTCGGACTGAAAGGCGCCAGCCAAGCTGGCGCCCCATCGTTAGGCCCTCTGCAACAAAGATTGCACCCAGTGGCGATTAGCCCACAGCGCGCAGCCGCCCTGAGTCTCGGTCATGTGCTGCGGGCTGGTGCGGATCTTGGCCAACAGCTCTGACTGGAGCGCCTCGCGCAGGGACATCGTCTTGAGGCTCACGTCTGAGAAGGGTGCAAAGGGGCAGGGCTCCAGATGGCCCTCCGGGCTGATGTGCACAAAGCCGCGCCCCGCCGCCAGACAGCCGCCGAACATTTCCTCATCGCCAGGTAGGGCCACAAAGAGGCCAGGCAACTCCTGACGCCAGGTGGCCAGCAACGCAGGCAGCGCCTCGCGTTGTTCTTCGGTCAACACCAGGAACTCGGTGCCCTCCTGAATGGGCACATACTCCACCAAGAAGAAAAGCCGGCAGCCGCGCGCGAGCATCTCGCGCAGGAAACCCTCGTTTGCCACCAGCGGATAGTTCTCACGGGTGACCGTCAGCGAGGTCCCGAAAAAGATCCCCTCCGCCACCAGCCGCTCCATGGTGTCGAGCACGTGGCCATAGACGCCGGCCCCTCGCCGGTTATCCGTCTCGATCTGGTGACCCTCCAGGCTCAACACGGGCACGACCTGGCGCTGCTTGCGCAGCCTGGCGATGGTCGCGTCATCGAGAAGCAGACCATTGGTGAAGAGCGGAAAGACCATGCGCGGGTGCTGGCGCGTAATATCCAGGATCTCGGGCCGCGTGAGGGGCTCGCCGCCGGCGATCAACATGATCGACACGCCCAGCTCCTCGGCCTCGTCCACTACCGCACCGAGCCGCTCGGCGCTCATCTCCGCCTCGGGGCGGTACTGGGCGCGCGCGTAGCAGCCCTTGCAGTGCAGGTTGCAGCGCTTGGTGATGCTGGCGATCACAAACGCGGGCACATGCACGCCCCGGGCCTCCCAGCAGGCCCGGGTGCGCTTGGCCCGGCGTCCGTTGCGCAGCGTCTTGACCAACTGCCAGGCCATGGCGGGATCGCCAAGAGACACGCGCAGCGCATCCTTGAAGAACGCGTCGAGCGAGCGGTCAAACAACTCGGCATATTGCAGCTTCTGAGACATGGGTGGGGGCTCCTATTCCGATCGATGTCGTGGCCGCCTCGTCCTAGTGTGCGATGCGCGGCCCTGGCTTCCGTGTCCAGCATACCTCAGGGAAGCAAAGCCCACATCGCACACTCGGACGGACTCGGGACTGGTCAGACGTCCAGTTGGGACCCCGCCAGGCTGTCGGGTGAGGAGGCGCTGCCCTGCATGGCTATACGCGGGCGCGGGGAATGCGTTGCGATGGCACAGGATGTGCCCAGGGCCGCGG
>JAFGLK010000106.1 GCA_016928125.1 Anaerolineae bacterium | reverse complement strand
GCCGTGGAGCCCTCGCCAGCCATGATCGAGGTGCTCCGTGAGCATCTCCAGGCTGCTGAGATCGCCAACGTGAGCGTGGTGCAGGGGACCTGGCCAGACGTGCAGGTGACGCCGCATGACCTATCGCTGTGTGCCCATGCCATGTATATGGCCCGCGATCTGCCTGGTTTTGTGCGAGCCATGGTCGCGGCCACGCGTCGGACCTGCTTCCTGCTGATGCGCACGCCTGTGCTCGACAGCGTGATGGCCCAAGCTGCCCAGCGCGTCTGGGGCCAGCCACACGACAGCCCCAACGCCATCATCGCCTACAATGCGCTGCTCGAGATGGGCATTTACGCCAATATCCTGATGGAAGACACGCCCCTCTGGGGCAGCTGGCGTCATGCGAGCCTGGAGGCGGCCCTGGTGGACCTGAAAGAGAGGCTCGGACTTGTGGGACCCAGCGAGCACGATGGCTATCTGATGAAGCTGTTGCGGGCGCACTTGAGGGAGGAGGGCGGCGGATGGGTCTGGCCGCCGTCGGTGCGTTCGGCCCTGGTGTACTGGGATGTGGCCCCCTAGCGGCGGCTCATGGCGCCGTTACGTGGCGCTTGACAGGTTGCGCGGACTCGTGTAGAGTAGCTTCACAATCGCATAGGAACCTCCGACCTGCTGCGCCTACCGAGGGCGGCCGTCCTCCACGGGGCGGCAGGCGCGTGCTCTGAGCGGGCTTGTACGCGACGGAGCACAAACGGTGCGCCCGGAAACGGACGCGCCCCCCGCAAAACATCATGTGTGAACTGCACTGTAGCATCGCGGCAGGTTCGCGCACGATGATCAGGAAAGGAGGCGCTGATATCGCCAGGCGAGCTGGATCGGCTCGGCTGTCTGGCGTGGATTTGTCAGACCAGCGTTCCTCCCAGAGCGAGGACGCTGGTCTTTTTTTGTGTGCGACCCAGTGGCCGGCCCGTGCAGCCAGGCAGACAACCGAATAGTGACCTCCGACCTGCCACTCCTACCGAGGTGAGCTCCTCCATGGAGCGACAGGCGCGTGCTCTGATCGCCCTCACGCGAAAGAGCACAAACGGTGCGCCCGGAAACGGACGCGCCCCCCGCAAAAGCAACGCGCGCCGCCCTGAAGCGTAGGACGCGTGCGTTGATCAGGAAAGGAGGCTCTGACGTCGCCAGCCGAGCTGGCGTCGTCGGCCGGGCGGCTGCGCCAGTTCGTAGGGCGTCGCCAGCTCGGCTGACGAGAGGATCCACGCCAGTGTCCCCCCTGCAGCGGGGACGCTGGCGTTTTTGTGTGTCCGTAGCGGCAGTCCGCCCAGGGCTTGGCGAGCTCCGGTGCAGTATCGGGTCTCATTCACGCATAGGGAGGAAGACAGGCATGTCCAAGCAACATTTCATCCGCATGATCACCCTGCTCGTGCTCATGGCGCTATGGGTGGGCTGCGCAGCCCCCACGCCTACACCCGTGCCACGGCAACCGGCAGCAGCAGCGCAGCCCACGGCGGTGCCGCCGACGGCAGTCCTGCCGACGGCAGTGCCACCGACGGCCGCTCCGACGGCAGCACCCCAGCCGACCCAGGCTCCGGCCAGGGCCGCGAACGAGTTGCTTCTATCCACCACAACCAGCACTGAGGATTCCGGCCTGCTAGCCTACATCCTGCCCGACTTTGAGTCGCAGTACGGCGTCACCGTCAACGTGGTCGCCGTGGGCACCGGCCAGGCCCTCCAGCTCGGCATGGATGGCAACGCCGACGTGCTTCTGGTGCACGCCCGCGCGCGTGAGGATCAGTTCATGGCCGACGGCCATGGCATCCGCCGCGAGGACGTGATGTACAACGATTTCGTCATCGTCGGCCCCGAGAGCGACCCCGCTGGCATCCAGGGCATGACCGACGCCGCTGCCGCCCTCAAAAAGATCGCGGACGCCAAGGCCGACTTTGTCTCGCGCGGCGATGACTCGGGCACCCACACCAAGGAGAAGACCATCTGGCAGGCCGCCGGGATCGATGCCGCCGGGCTCACCTCCTTGGGCGCCTGGTACATCTCGGCCGGGCAAGGCATGGGCGCCGTGCTGACTATGGCCGATGAGCAGCAGGCCTACACCCTCAGCGACCGCGCCACCTACCTGGCGCGCACCCTCGAGGGCACCGAGTTGATCATCCTGGTCGAGGGCGATCCCATCCTGTTCAACCCCTACGGCGTGATGGTGGTCAACCCCAACAAGAACGCGCAGATCAAAGCTGACCTCGCCAATCAGTTCATCGACTGGCTCATCTCGGTGCCCACACAGGAGATGATCTCCAAGTTCGGTGTCGAGGAGTTCGGCGCGCCTCTCTTTGTGCCTGATTCGCAGCCTTGGCGCGACCGACAGGGCGCGGGTGGCGGCACGGGGTCTGGCGGCGGGACAGGATCTGGCAGCGGGACAGGCTCCGGAGGCGGCGTTGCGTCTGGCGGCGGGACAGGATCTGGCAGCGGGACAGGCTCCGGAGGCGGCGTTGCGTCTGGCGGCGGGGCCGAGGGCGAGATTGCGCTCCGCATCATGGGCAAGGTCGCCACATCCACTGCGTGGACCGAGGCCCAGCTGCGCGGCATGGACATGGTCGACGCGCCTGTCACCAACAAGCAGGGCTCCGTCGAGACCCAGACCGGCGTGCCCATCAGCGCTCTGCTGGCGGAGGCTGAGGTGGCCGCAGATGCGACCAAGATCGTCTTTGTCGCCCTGGATGGCTATACTGCCGAGCTAACGCTGGCAGAACTCGAGGCCTGCCCGAACTGCGTGGTCTCGTTCCGCACCCAGGGAGGCTTGCGCACCGCGATGCCGGAGATGGCGAGTAGCCTGCAAGTGCGTGATCTGATCGAGATCCGCGTCGAATAGCGCTCCACAGGCTGCGGGCCGTGCAACGTTGCACGGCCCGCAGCACAGGCTTCTGACCCCGCCTGGTGGCTTGAGAGCAATTGGCCTCGGCTCAAAGGCTTACTTCACGCCAAGCACCAACCCCTGTCGAAAGTATCCCTGCAGTAGAGGATATACACACAGGATCTTTGGCGCGATTCAGGCATTGACATAGACGATATCAAGGAGTATAATAGATATTGTAAGGTAATTTAATGTACTATATCATGAATGGTCGGCGAGGCCCTTCGGCAGGCCGACATCGAAAAGGAGAGCCCCCAATGCAGCTCAGCGCAAGGAACGTCCTCAAAGGCGTCGTCAAGCAGGTGACCCCGGGGGCCGTCAATGACGAGGTCATTGTGGAGCTCCCCGGCGGCCAGGAGGTCGTGTCGATCATCACCAAGTCCTCGGCCGAGAGACTGGGCCTGGCGGTCGGCAAGGAGGTCTACGCGGTCATCAAGGCCTCCAACGTGATGATCGCCCTCGACTGATCGATTCTGCACATCGGTGGGGGGCCACCAGCCCCCCGGCCGACCCTCGCTCCGGCTCAGGAACACTCCGGCTTGGTGCGGCTCTAGATGAACCATCCCGCCCCAGTGAGCCGCCTCGCATTGACGCCCCTGGGAAAATCCGCTAGCATCTCTGGTGCGGTCCGCCGATCGAGGGAGTGTCATGCACATTGGGGGCTGATGTGTCCACTGTAACACAAGATTATGTCGACAACGTGAGTGTGGCTCTGGACGCCGCCCTGGCACGGACGCTGCGCGCCGAGGGCGATGAAGGCCCCCTGACGATTGACCTCTCAGAGGGGCGTCTGGTGCTCTTCTCGGACTTGCACCGCGGAGCGCGCAACGGCGCCGACGATTTCGCGCGTTGCGAGCCGGCCTATGCGGCCGCCCTGGCCCATTATGACGCCACTGGCCACACCCTGGCCGTGCTGGGCGATGCGGAGGAGCTGTGGGAGGAACGGCCGGCAGCGGTCCTGCAGGCCCACCGCGCGACGCTGGAGGCAGAGGCGCGCTTCCACCGTGAGGGGCGCTACCTGCGCATCTGGGGCAACCACGACGATGAATGGCAGTATCCGGCGGGCGTCACCGAGTATCTCAGGCCTCTGTATGGTGGCCCGCCCCTTCAGGTGCACGAAGGGTTGCGTCTGCGCGTCATGGACGCACAGGAGGAGTTGGGGCACCTCTTTCTGGTGCACGGACACCAGGGTGACTCGCTCAGCAGCACATTCTCCATCTTCTCGCGTCTCTTTGTGCGCTATCTGTGGCGCCCCTTCCAGCGCCTCACCGGCATCTCGCCCAACACCCCAGCCACCGACTGGGCCTTGCGCGCCAAGCACAACCTGGCCATGTATCTCTGGGCCGAGCGCCAGCCCGGGCTGGTGTTGATTGCGGGACACACGCACTTGCCGGTGTTTGAGGCCCAATCGTATGCCGTGCCAGTCTTGTCAGAGACCCTCGCGGACCTTGAGCGGAAGCTGGCCGAAGCGCCCAGCTTGGAGAAACAGGTCGCCAGGGAGCGCCTGCAGCGCGAGTTGGCGCAGGCCCAGAGCGAGGCGTTGCTCGAGGCCCCGGCGCGCAAGCCCTGCCATTTCGACACGGGGTGTTGCTGCTATGCGGATGGCAGCATCGTCGGCCTGGAGATCGCCGAGGGTGAGATGCGGCTCGTGCGCTGGCGCCTTGACCAGGCCGAGCCGCAACCCGAGATCCTGGCGAACCGGTCGCTGAGGGACATCTTGGCTGCCCTCTAGCAACAGTAGGTGCGAGAGCTATCGATCCTGCCAGTGGTGAATGCGAGGGGTCATTTCGAGCCGCAGGGCGCCATCGTCTTCCCGCGCCAGCACCAGAGGCGACGCGCCCTCGCTTTGCCCGGGCTCGGCGGCCAGCGCCACGCCGCCCCTGAGTACCAGGCCAGCCACATAGTCCAGGAGCGCCTCGCGACGAGCTTCACCGACGGGATGCTCGCTGCCGGGCTTGTGCACAAAGTAGAGCACGTTCCCGCGCCCATCAAACACCAGTGTGCCGCCGCAGAGCAGGGAGGCGCTTCGCCCACTGAGCCGCCCGAAACGCGGCCCCTGCAGGGGCACCTCCTCGCGCCAGAGATACTCGACGACCACTTCCCGCGGCAATCGCCGACCGGCAGCCACGACCTTGTCGGTATCATAGAGATCTACGACCCAAAAGTCTTGCTGCGGCGGGATGTGCAACAGCTCACGGTTCGCATGCAACAGGTGATACGCTTCGGTGCGTGAGCGAGAGAGGCGCTCGATGTCGTAGCGGCGGAAATCAACGGCATAGGGCACCACCTCCGGGGCCAGATCGGTCAGCCCGCGCCGCCGAAAGACTTGTTCCGCGATGGCGCGATAGCCCCAGTCATCCAGAGGGTAAGCCAGAGCATCCGCATGCAGCACCGCTCGCGCATAGTCGATGAACTCGATCCCCACAGGCGGACAATAGTCGAGCCCACGCAGGGCGATTCGCGTGAAGCGCTCTGTGGCATGCCACAGCGCCTGTCGCGGCGATTCGCCCTGCTCAAGATGCTTGAGAGTCATGCCGCTCAGGATCTCGAACAGCGCGCCGGTGAGCACCTGCGAGCAGTCATGCGGCGCCCAGGCATCGGCGATATCGGCCATGCCCAGTTGATTGCCTGCGCTGCGCAGGTAGTAGCGATTGGCCTCGCCCTGGCGCGCGCCCACCAGATCGCGTGCGAACTCTTCCGCCAGATCCTGGATGGCACGATCGCGCGACAGGTCGCCGCCCGTCACATCCGCCACCACCTGGCGCGTGGCATTGTCCCGCATGGCGCTGATGATGGCGGTCAGATCGGCCACAAACTCGTGAAAGGCGGCGGTCTCGCGCGAGGTCACCTCGTGATAGTAGGGGCGACAGCCATCCAAAATCGCGTGCCCCGTCTCGTGGGCGACGATGTCATGCGAAAGACAGGTATAGACCCGCTGCGCCGGCGGGCCACTGTAGTAGAGCAGCAGAGCCTTCTGGCGGCGATCATAGAAGGCATTCTGCCGGAGCCCCGCGTGCGGGATGACGATCAGGCGGTTGCCTTCGAAGGCCCAGGGAATGGACCGGCCCAGCACGTGGCCGCTCTCGTAGAAGGCCAGAGCGCGTTGCACGACGGCCCACACGTTCACCTGATGGAATTGCGGGCTCTCAGGATGGCTGCCGTCGATCAAGTCGCCGTCGGGCCCGAGAAAGTGCCAGCCCCGTTTCTGAGTCCAACGCACCTGAGCGGGCTCGAAGGTCTGGCCTGTGTCGAGATCGCGGTCCACGACGACGACGCGCGCACTGGTGGGTCCGTCGCGCAAGCCGAACTCCCAGTCGAGCTCGATCTGCTCCAGACCCAGTGCCGGTGTGACGGCAGCCACCAGAGGGTCCTGAGCGTAGATGGTCAGCGGCACCCTCAGGCCAAGCTTTCGTCGATCATCCTGGCTGAGGTAGGGCGCCGCAGCGTACAGATCGCGGGGATCAACATCGGCGGATCGACTGCTTCTGGGCATGGGCCTGACTCCTGAGGAGACGCATGGCTGGTGGGACGCTTTGTCTGGGCATCACAGCGCCAGACCGTCTGGCACCGCGCGGTCAGTATACGGCGCTAGCGGAAGCGAGCGCAAGCCCCAGCCCGGCTTCCCACAAAGGCAAGAGCGCCTGGGCAGCCACAAACTGCTGACCGAAGCGCTCTCTCAAAACCCAACTTCGGGAGCCAAGGGGCCGTTTGCCGGACCAGGCCAGCGCCGGCCCACAGGTTGCTGCGGGCGACACCCAGCATGCCGCCTGCAGCGACTCGCGAGAATCTATCTACAATCCCAACTCCTCGAGCTGCTCTCGAATGTGTTCGGTCCAGTCGGTGGTCTCGTCCTCTGAAGCCGGCTCCTCCTGAGGCGCTTCAGGCTCTGCAGCAGCGATCCCAAAGAGGCTCAGCCCAATGCGCTTCCGGTCGCGATCGATGCGCAACACTCGCACCTCGGTATCGGTGTCCATCAGATCCTCGAGCATGGGGGTGAGATAGGCCGGAATCTCACTGTTGTGCACCAGGCCTTCCACCCCCTCCCCCAGATCCACAAAGAGGCCAAAGGGGGCCCGCCTGACGATCTTGCCAAGCACGGTATCGCCTTCAGCCAGCGAGTCGGCCACCCGCTCAAAGGGGTGCGCCAGGCGCCGCTTGCGGCTGAGGCCGATGCGCTGTCGATCGCGGTCCACACTGAGCACCTCGACCTCCACCTCGTCGCCCACACTGACCACTTCGCTGGGATGGTTCACAAAGCGCCAATCGAGTTCAGAGACGTGGATCAATCCATCGACGCCACCCAGATCCACAAAGGCGCCAAAGGAGGCCAGGTTGCGCACCGTGCCGGTGCGTACCTCACCGGGTGAGAGCTCCTGCATGAGCTGTCGACGTCGCTCGGCCCGGGCGGCGCGTGGCGAGAGTATCAGGCGCCGACGACGGGGGGTGACCTCGATGATCTTGGCCCACAGTCTGGTGCCGATCAAGGCCTCGCGAGGGTCATCTTGGTCAGGATCTCGGGGCAGGCCGCGCAGATCCAGCTGAGAGTTGGGGATGAATCCCCGCAGGCGCCCGAAACCGACCACCGCGCCCCCGCGATTCAGTTCGGCCACCTCGACCTCGGCCGCCTCCTCCTGCTCCATCAGTTCCTGAGCGCGCAGCCAGTCGGCCTGCTGCAGTCCCCGGCTGAGCGAGACCTGTACTGTCCCCAGATCGGTGAAGGGCTTGCTGATGACGACCGGGATCTGGTCACCGACGTTCAGGCCGGCGCGTATCTCTTCCTCGACCTGGTCGAGGTCCCAAGCCGGGATGCGACCATCGCGCTTGCCCCCCAGATCGACCATGATGTCGCTCTCGGTAACCTCGATGATGGTGGCCTCTTTGACCTCGCCCCGTTTGGGACGCTCGTAATCGTATTCGTTTTCGATCAGTTCACTGAACTCGCTGTGATCCATGGTGTGCCTTTCTCGAAAATGTGTGGGCGCATACGCTCCTTTCCTTGGGAGCCACACGCTGTGCGAGGGGGCCCGACGGCCAGGCGTTCAGATGCCAGAAAAGACGCGCGTCCGCCGGGCGCACGTCCCCAGCGACAAGGCGCGTTCGGGCGATCGTATCAAGGCGATCTCCTCCGGCAAGTGATCAAGGCGGCTGTGTGGGGCCTCTGCCGAGATCTGCCGCGCCCCCGACGGCAGGTACGAGGCGCGACGGGCGTTTGCCCATCGCGCCATCCCCTACGCTAGCTTCGACGACGACGCCAGCGCTCTTTTTTCATTCTCTTTCGGAACTTGTGCCTTGCTATCTTCTTACGACGTTTCTTGATGACACTACCCATAGGCATGTCTCCTTTCTTTTTTCTCAGATTCAGTAGCCGACCATCTCAAACTGAGGCACCTAGACCTCCAAGAACTGCGCCAGCCGGCCATAGCCCAGATCTGGCAGCTGCTGGTGACGGCCGTTGCGGCCGAATTGGATCCGCTCTCCCTCTTCCGTAATCACCTCAACCGAGAGGCCCAGGGCCTGCAGTTCTTTGACCATCACCCGAAACGATTCGGGAATCCCAAAGCCGGGGATCGACTCGCCCTTGACAATCGCCTCGTAGGCTTTGATGCGGCCTGTGACATCATCGGACTTGATGGTGAGCATCTCCTGCAGGGTGTGCGCAGCGCCATAGGCCTCGAGGGCCCAGACCTCCATCTCGCCAAGTCGCTGACCGCCAAACTGAGCCTTGCCGCCCAGGGGCTGTTGCGTGACCAGTGAGTAAGGGCCGGTGGAGCGTGCGTGTACCTTATCCTTGACAATATGGATCAGCTTGAGCATATACATCACGCCAACCGTCACGGCCTGATCATAGGGCAGCCCCGTAGCGCCATCGTAGAGTGTCATCTTGCCTGTGGTCGGCAAAGGCTCTCCGCTGGCCTGGCTGCGCGCCAGGGCACGGGCCGTCAGTTCAGAGTAAGAGACGTCCCCAGGATCCTCGCCGCGATCGCGTAGCCAGAGGCGCAGGCATGCCTCTCGGGCCAGATCGGCCGCGCGAGCCCGCTCGTCGTCGCTCTGTGGCGTGTGCCGCTCAGAGGCGAGCAGCTCATCAGGCACATAGCCTTCGTCGATCAGCCAGTGCCGCAACCAGGTGCGACGCATGACCTGTAGATCAGACAGAGCATCGTCGATGGCAGCACGGTCGTGGCCAAGCTGGTCGAGGTAGTTGGCCAGATAGAGCTGGCGCACCTCAAGATCGTCACGCAACGTCTCCGGATCGATCTCGGTCTCAGCGACCCAAGCCCAGGCGCGCTCGGCCAGGGCCTGCCAGGCTCGATCAATGAGCCAGGCGCGCGCCAGTTCCGCGGCGATCTCGTCCTCCGAGGCGCCGTCAGACACAGGCGTCGCCACGGCTATGCCGAGCCGCTCCGCGGCCCATCCGAGATGGGTCTCCAGCACCTGCCCTACGTTCATGCGCCCTGGCACGCCCAGCGGGCTCAAGATGGCCTGCACAGGGGTTCCGTCGGCCAGATAGGGCATGTCGTGGATGGGCACGACCCTTGAGATGACCCCCTTGTTGCCGTGACGGCCCGCCATCTTGTCGCCAGCGGCGAGCTTGAGCCGCCGAGCTACGGTGACCACCACCCGCTCCTGGACCCCTGGCTTGAGCTCAGGCACCTCATCGCGCGTGTAGCGGCGCACATCCACCACCACACCTTCCTCGCCATGCGGCAGACGCAGCGACGTGTCACGCACCTCGCGCGCTTTCTCACCAAAGATGGCTCGCAGCAATCGCTCTTCGGGGGTCAGCGTGGTCTCCCCTTTGGGCGTAATCTTGCCGACCAGGATGTCGCCCGGCCCCACCTCGGCGCCCAGATAGATGACCCCTTCGGTGTCAAGGTTGTGAAGCGCGTCTTCACTGACATTCGGGATGTCGCAGGTGATCTCTTCAGGCCCCAACTTGGTGTCGCGCGCCTCGACCTCATATTCCTCGATGTGAATCGAGGTGAAGCGATCATCGCGCACCAGTTCTTCGCTGACCACAATGGCGTCCTCGAAATTGCCGCCCCGCCAGGACATAAAGGCCACCAGCACGTTCTGACCGAGGGCCAACTCGCCGTCCTGTGTGGACGAGGTATCGGCAATCGGCTGGCCCGCCTGCACGGTCTCGCCGCGGGTCACGATGGCCCGCCCGTTGATGCAGGTGGACTGGTTCGAGCGCGCGAATTTGCTCACCGTCGAGACGGTTACGCCGTCATCGCCTTCTATCAGGATCTCGCCCGCGCGCACCTCCAGCACCTGGCCGTCCTGCGGGGCCAGCACGAGCTGACCCGAGTCGAGCGCGGCAGCCGACTCCATGCCGGTCCCCACGATCGGCGCCTCTGGCAGCACGAGTGGCACGGCCTGGCGCTGCATGTTAGAGCCCATGAGCGCACGATTGGCGTCGTCATGCTCCAAGAAGGGCACCAACGAGGCCGAGACGCCCACGATCTGCTTCGGCGACACATCCACATGGGTGACCCGGTCGGCGCTCACGATGCGAAAGCTCTCTGCAACACGCGCCGGCAGCCGCTCATCCAGGAACTGGCCCACATCATCTGTGTGCGAGTTTGCCTGTCCAATGGTGTAGCGCTGCTCGTCGTCGGCAGAAAGGTAGGCGATCTCGTCGGTGACAAAGGGGCGCACGCGGAACGCCTCCTGCGGCAGCTCCGCCAGACGCCTGGCCAGGGGCGCATCGACGATGGCCCCACTCTCAGCCACGATCTCATCGGTATCGGGATCCGTCACCGTCTCGTTGAGGGTATGTCCCAGGAGACGTTCTGGGGCGTTCACCAGATGCTGCGCCACCACACGATAGGGCGTCTCGATAAAGCCATAATCATTGATGCGCGCATAGGTGGACAGGCGACCAATCAAACCGATATTGGGGCCCTCAGGCGTCTCGATGGGGCAGATGCGCCCATAATGCGAAAAGTGCACATCGCGCACATCAAAGCCAGCATGCTGTCGCCGGAGGCCACCTGGCCCTAGCGCCGACAATGTGCGCTTGTGGGTCAACTCATCCAGGGCGTTGGTCTGCTGCATAAACTGGGAGAGCTGGCTGCCGCCGAAAAACTGCCGCAGCGCACCCACCACGGGACGGACGTTGACCAACGTGATCGGCGACATCTGGTCCGCGTCACGCGTGCTCATGCGCTCCTTAATGATGCGCTCCATCCGCAGAAAGCCGATGCGCAACTGATTCTGGATCAGCTCGCCAACCGTCTTGACGCGGCGATTCGAGAGATCATCGATATCATCCTCAAATCGCTTGCCCTGGTTGACCTCAATGATCTGCCGCACAAGCGCCACCAAGTCCCGCTTGGACAGGATGCGATGGCTCACTGGCAGACCCGTGCCAAGCTTGCGGCTCAGCTTGTAGCGCCCTACTCGCCCCAGGTCATAGCGCCGCGGGTCGAAGAAAAGGGAATCCAGATAGTTGACCGCGTTCGATACTGTGGTCGGATCGCCCGGCCGGAGGCGGCTGTAGAACTCTAGGATGGCCTCCTCCGCCGTATGACTGTTGTCGCGTCCGATGGTGGCGGGCATGTACTGATGCTCTGGATCGTCGTCGACGTCCTCAAACAGCGGCAGGATGTCCTCGTCGCGCCCCTCGCCGAGATCAACATCATCGAGGCCATCGGAGAGCAGGGCCAGCGTACGCACCAGGACCGTCACCGGCATCTTGCGCTTGCGATCGACCTTGACCGAGATGATATCGCGGTAGCTGGTGTCGAACTCGAGCCAGGCGCCATGGTCGGGGATCAGCTTGGCCGAGCAGAGCTGGCGACCGCTGCGACGATGTTCGTCCAGCGACAGATAGGCCCCCGGCGAGCGAATCAACTGCCCCACGACCACACGCTCTGAACCGTTGATCACAAAGGTTGCGCGCGAGGTCATGAGCGGGAAATCGCCCATGAACACCTCTTGCACAATCGGTTGATCGGTCTCCCGATTGTACAGCAGCACCGTGGCAAATAGAGGCGCCGAATAGGTGGCGCCACGCCGTCGGCACTCCTCCTCCGAGTAGTTGGGCTCGCCAAAGGTATAGTCCAGGCCGAACTCGCGATTCATCCGTTCGTCGAGGCCCGGGAAGTAGAGCTCCAGCTCTTTGCGGTAACTCACCACCGGCGAGATCTCGTCGAAAAGCTCGCGCAACATCTGATCCTGAAATACGATGAACGACTCTAGCGGGGTCTGGATCAGATCAGGCACGGCGAGCGCATCGGAGACGCGTGCGTACGACTTGCGCAGCACCGCCCCGTTTTCCCGTGACCTGGCTATTCCCACGGATTGGCTTGTCATGGAGAGACATCTCCTTCAGAGTTCATAGGCGCCTGGCTTGCTTTGGCGAGCACGCCCAGATCTAGTAGCGCGCGCGGCGGTCTTTCCAGGTGGTACGCCGGCTCTTGATCAGCTTCTTGCGCGCCTTGCGCTTGCGTTCCTGGGACGGCTTTTCAAAGTAGCGGCGCTTGCGAATCTCTTTGAGGATCTTTTCCTGCTGCACATTCTTGCGAAAGCGCCGAAATAGGCCTTCGAATGATTCCCCGTCTCGACGTACGACTGTTGCCATACCTTGCTCCTTTCTCTTTCATAACGGTTACGACACAAGGTGATTCTCGCCCACGTGGGGCCCATGCGAGAGACGACTCGATAGCCCCGAGCGGACGGCTACCCGTTTCGCTCTGGCAGGACCAACGTCAGGAACGGTCCAGACAGGCAAGAGGCGCACAAGGGCGCCAAGATCGCCTTCTGAGCCCTGAAGCAGATACAGCGGATCGGGATGCGAATCCGAGAGGACAGTCACTGGAGCTCGTCTTTGGGCGACGATGTCCCACACACACTCGCGGGGCACACCTGAGATGTATCGGTAGGTATGCCGCGCTGGGGAGCTTGACCCTGGCCTGCAAAAAGAAGCCCCTTGGCAGGGCTTGCAGCATGAACAGACTGGTGCGAATGAACCCCATGATAAAGGCCGACCGACGGCCTTGCTTCGGAAGGCGCGCTGGCCGGAACGACTTGTGGCTTGCACGCCCATTCCGCCCCACAGCGCCAACTGATATGTGGTTTGGCTGTCCTCCCTGTGTTTGCTCACTCAGCTGGAGCAAGATGCTGACCGGCCCGCCAGACGCTGCCCGCCACTTGCTTTTGTATTATAGCACGAAACGCCGCTTCTGACAAATGTTTTCCCATGCAATTTCTGCACATTTGTGCTTAACAATGTCTCTCTATACCCGCAAATTGCCGTTTGATGCCGCGGAAATTGGTTCGTTAAGGCCAAGGCAAGCGGCCTTGTCAACACGAT
>JAFGLK010000105.1 GCA_016928125.1 Anaerolineae bacterium | reverse complement strand
GAGCCGCGAGCAGCTCATGGAGACTGCCCAGGCTGTCAAAGAGGCCGGCGTGCACATTTTGCGCGGTGGGGCCTTCAAGCCGCGTACCTCACCATATAGCTTCCAAGGTCTCGGCGAGGAGGGGCTGGAGCTGCTGGCAGAGGCCAGAGAGGCCACGGGATTGGCGATCGTCACCGAGGTGATGGCCCCAGAGCTCGTGCCGATGGTGTCGCGCTGCGCGGACATCCTGCAGGTAGGCGCGCGCAACATGCAGAATTACAATTTGCTTCATGCCGTGGGTGAGAGTGGCAAGCCCGTTCTGCTCAAGCGTGGGATGATGTCGACCATGGAGGAGTTGCTCATGTCGGCGGAGTACATCCTGTCTCACGGCAACTATCGCGTCATGCTCTGCGAGCGCGGCATTCGTACCTTTGAGACCTACACTCGCAATACGCTAGACCTGAGCGCTGTGCCGGTGCTCAAGCAGTTCACGCATCTGCCCGTCATTGTCGATCCCAGCCATGCCACAGGGAACTGGGAATGGGTCACGCCGCTGTCCATGGCCAGCATCGCGGCGGGCGCCGATGGGCTGCTGGTTGAGGTCCACCCCCATCCCGATAAGGCGCTCTGCGATGGTGCCCAGTCGTTGCGTACGGATCGCTTTGTCGAGATGATGGACAAGCTTCGGCTGGTGGCTCAGGCGGTAGGGCGCAGCCTTGGATAGCCGTCATGGAGGCTGACTTTCTGGCCCAGGCTCAGGTGACGATCGTCGGGTTGGGTCTCATGGGAGGATCGCTGGCTGCTGCGCTGAGCACGGCCGGCGCCTGCCGCAAGATTGTCGGGGTGGCCCGTCGGCAGGTCACGTTGGCCACAGCCAGGATGCTGCGCTTCATCGATGAGGGCACCGAGGACCTCAAAGCAGGCGTGCAGGAGGCGGATCTGGTTGTGTTGGCCACGCCGGTCAGAGATATCCTGGAGAAGATCGAGACCATCGGGCCCTGGCTCAAGCCCGATGCTGTGCTGATGGACGTGGGCAGCACCAAAGGGGCCATCTGTCAGGCGATGCGGCACCTGCCGGCGCACGTGCAGCCAGTTGGCGCCCACCCGATGTGCGGCAAAGAGTCCTCAGGCCTTACCATGGCCGAGCCCGACCTCTACCGAGACAGGACCTTTGTGCTCGTGCCGCTCGAGCGCACGTCAGCGCGGGCCTTTGACCTGGCGCGCGAACTGGTGCTGGCCGTCGGCGCCCGTCCACTGGTGCTGGACGCTCAGCAGCATGATGGCTTGGTTGCTGCCATCAGCCATCTGCCCTATCTCTTGGCTGTAACCCTTGTGGCAGCGGCTGAGCAATTGGACCAGGGCGATGGTCTGATGTGGGAGCTGGCGGCGGGAGGCTTTCGAGATACCAGTCGCGTGGCGGCGGGCAGCATTCCGATGATGCTGGACATCCTGGCCACCAACCGCATGCCTATCCTGAAGGCGTTGCACCAAGCGCAGAGTCAGCTAGCCGAGATCGAGTCTTTGCTCCGGGTAGAGGACCTGCAGAGCCTGCGGCTGATCCTGGAGGCCGCGCGCCGTCGAAGAAAGGAGGTCTATCAATGAACTTGACGATACGTCACGCATCCGCCTTGCGTGGGGAGACCCATGTCCCGGGAGATAAATCCATCACCCATCGCGCCCTGTTGCTCGGCGCCTTGTCGAACGGTAGCTCGCGCATCAAAGGATATCTGGACGGGGGAGACTGTCGAGCCACGATGGATTGCCTGCTGGCCCTGGGCGTGCCGATCGAGGAGCGCGGCATCGATGAGCTGGTGGTGCAAGGCCGCGGGCCCTTCGGGTGGCAGGAACCCAACCGGATCCTGGACTGCGTCCGCTCAGGGACGACCATGCGCCTCATGGCGGGCTGTCTGGCGGGGCAATCGTTCTACAGCGTGCTCATGGGCAGCGAGCAGCTCAATCGGCGCCCTATGGATCGGGTGACAACGCCCTTGCGCCAGATGGGAGCACGAATCTGGGGGCGCCAGTCGGGCCGATTGCCCCCTCTGAGCATCATCGGCTCGCAGCTCCAGGGGATCGATTACGCTCTACCCATGGCCAGTGCGCAGGTCAAGTCATGCGTTTTGCTGGCTGGGCTGTATGCAGCAGGGCGGACCACGGTCATCGAGCCGGGCCCTTCGCGCGATCACACGGAGCGCATGCTGACGGCGCGCGGCGCCGTGGTGGAGAGCCCGGGCCTGCAGCACACGCTACTAGGCCCGGTGGATCATCTGGCCGCGTTGGATACAGTCGTTCCTGGCGATTTCTCTTCGGCGGCCTTTTTCATCGCCGGGGCATGCCTGTTGCCCCATAGTGAGATCACACTCTGGAATATCGGCGTCAACCCCACGCGCACAGGTCTGTTGGAGATCTTGCGCCAGATGGGCGCCGAGATCGTGACCATGAACGAGCGCGATCAAGGGGGCGAGCCTGTGGCCGACCTCTGGATTCGAGCCAAGTCTCTCAAGGGCGTGGAGGTTGGGGGCGCCATCGTGCCGCGCATGATCGACGAATTTCCCATCCTGGCTTTGGCTGCGACCCAGGCTGAGGGTGTCACTCGTGTGCGCGATGCGGCGGAGCTGCGGCTCAAGGAAACCGATCGGATTGCCACCACGGTGGAGACGTTGCGCACGCTGGGCGCTTCTATCGAGGAGCGCCCCGACGGCTTTGATGTCGAAGGGCCGACGCCTCTTCGCGGGGCTCGCGTAGAGAGTGGAGGAGATCACCGGCTGGCCCTTACCCTGGCGATCGCGGGCCTGGTGGCGCGCGACGAAACGATCATCGGGCAGGCCGAATGCATCCCCGATTCCTTTCCCGAGTTCGAAGCCTGCCTGGATGCGCTGGTTGGAGGAGCCTGAGTGCAAGAACGCCAAACTCACTCTGGGCCGGTCTTCCCGATTCTCGGCAGCACGTGCGTGGTGGGCGTCATCGGCTGGCCTGTGGAGCACAGCGTATCGCCGCCCATGCATAATGCCGCCTTTCGCGCATTGGGCTTGCCCTGGTGCTACGTTCCGCTGCCCGTCCGCCCGGCGCGAGTCAGTGAGGCCGTGTTGGGCGCGCGCGCATTGGGGCTCAAGGGCCTGAACGTGACCGTGCCGCACAAGCAGGCCGTCTACGCTCTGCTGGATGAGCTTTCGCCTGCGGCCAGAGCCATCGGCGCTGTCAACACGATCACGTTCGAAGATGACCGCATCCTCGGGCACAACACCGATGTCGGCGGGTTCCTGAGGGCGCTCCGCGAGGCGGGCTTTGAGCCTCAAGGCTGTAGCGCGTTGGTTCTCGGCGCAGGCGGTGCAGCGCGGGCCGTGGTCTATGCGTTGGGAAGCGTGGGCGCCCAGGTGGCGATCCTGAACCGCACACTTGGGCGCGCTGTTGAACTCGCCCGCGAGCTGTCGCAGGCCCTGCCCGAGGCGCGTTTCGCGGCCTATCCGTTGAATGAGTCTCATCTAGGGCAGTACAGCGCAGAGGTTCAGCTGGTGATCAACGCGACGCCGCTGGGTATGTGGCCGCAGGTGGATGCGTCGCCCTGGCCAGAGGCTATGCCTTTTCCGAGCGAGGCTTTCTGTTTCGATCTGATCTATAACCCGCGCGAGACGCAGCTGATGCGGCATGCTCGGGCAGCGGGCGCACGTGCTGCGGACGGCTTGGGCATGCTGGTGCATCAGGGCGCTGAGGCCTTCGAGTGCTGGACAGGCGCTCGGGCGCCGGTGGAGGTCATGTATGCGGCCTGTACCGCCGTGCTGGGAGGCAAGTGAGATGCTGCGTTTTCTAACCGCGGGCGAATCGCACGGGCCGGCCCTCGTGGCTATCGTGGAGGGCCTGCCGGCGGGGTTGGCCTTGGAGCAGGCACAAGTCAACAGCCTCCTGCGGCGAAGACAGGGAGGCTATGGGCGCGGCGGACGCCAACGTATCGAGCGTGACGAGGTGCGCTTTCTCAGCGGCCTGCATGCGGGCTTGACTATCGGGGCGCCTCTGGCGATGTTGATCACGAATCGCGATTGGGAGAACTGGCGCGAGCGTGAGGTCCCGCCTTGGACCAAACCGCGGCCCGGCCATGCCGACCTGGCGGGCAGCATCAAGTACGGTCTGGAGGATATGCGCCTTGTGGCTGAGCGAGCCAGCGCCCGAGAGACGGCGGCGCGTGTGGCTGTGGGAGCTGTGGCGGCCGCCCTATTGGGCGCGGTGGGCATTCAGGTGGGCAGCTATGTGGAGGCGATCGGGGGCGTGCGCGCCGAGCTTGACGGCTTGTCCCTAGCAGAGCGTATCGAAGGGGCCTTGGCCTCCGATGTCTCCTGTCCCGATCCGGGCAGTTCCGAGCGTATGCGCCAGCGGATCGAAGAGGCGCGCGCAGCCGGTGACTCGTTGGGCGGGGTGTTCTGCGTGGTCGCTACCCAGGTGCCGATAGGTTTGGGGACCCATGTGCACTGGGATCGCCGTCTGGATGGCCGACTGGCGCAGGCAGTGATGAGCATCCAGGCGATCAAGGGCGTGGAGATCGGCGAGGGCTTTGCCAACGCAGCTCTTGGGGGCACCCAGGTACACGATGCCCTTTTCGAGGGGAGCCCTCTGCCACAGCGACGCACTAACCGGGCGGGCGGAATCGAGGGAGGCATGAGCAATGGCGAGCCCATCCTGGTGCGCGCTGCCATGAAGCCCATTCCCACCACGATCTCGCCCATTCCCACCGTCGATATGACCACAGGTGAGGCAACAGCCACCGAATATTCGCGTTCCGACGTGTGTGCAGTGCCAGCCGCTGCCGTGGTTGGGGAGGCCATGGTGGCATGGGTGCTGGCGCAGGCCCTACTGGAGCGCTATGGCGGCGATTGCTTTGACCGCTTGGTGGAAGGAGTCCGGCGTGACCGACGATGAGCGCAATGTCGTGATAACTGGTTTTATGGGCACGGGCAAGAGCATCGTGGCTAGGCAGATCGCCGAGGAGCTGGGGCGTCCTTATGTCGACATGGACGATGAGATCGTCCGAAGGGCGGGCAAATCGATCCCCCAGATATTTGCCGTCGATGGGGAAGCCACGTTTCGCCGCTATGAGCGGATGCTTTGCGACGAGCTGAGCGGGCAGCAAGGCTTGGTCATTGCCACCGGAGGCGGAGCCCTGGTGGATGACCACAACCGTGAGAGCATGCTCCGCTCGGGCCACGTGATCTGCCTCGACTGCGAGCCTGCGGAACTGCTCCATCGCTTGCGCGGGGATACGGGCCGGCCCATGCTCTGGGCGGATGATCCGGAGGACCGGTTGCTGAAGCTGCTGGCCGCCCGGCAAGAGGCGTATGCGCAAATCCCCCATCACATCGACACCACATATCGCTCCGCAGAGCAAGTCGTCGCAGAGATCGTGCGCCTGCTAGCTCTGGGTGCGCGCGTGTGGTCGATTGTCACCCCTACCGGTAGCTATGCCGTTCATCTTCGACCCGGCGGGCTGGAGCACTTGGGCGCTCTGGTGCGGGCGCAAGGGATCGTGTCACGCCTCGTTGTGGTGAGCGATGGGAACGTCTGGCCGCTCTACGGCAAGCGCGTGCTCGATGGGCTTTGGCAGAGCCAATACGAGGTGACCTCGGTGGTACTTCCCGCCGGAGAACAGCACAAGGACCTCGACACGGTGCGCACATTGTATGACCGCTTTGTCGAGGCTGGGCTTGACCGGAGTGGGGCCGTGATTGCCTTGGGCGGGGGCGTGATCACCGATATGGCGGGATTTGCGGCTGCGACGTTCATGCGCGGGGTTTCCCTAGTCCAGGTGCCTACCACGCTCCTAGGCATGGTTGACGCGAGCGTGGGGGGCAAAGTGGCCGTAGATCACCCCCGGGGCAAGAATCTGATCGGTGCCTTTGTTCGGCCGCTGTTGGTCATGCTCGATCCGTGGGCCCTGCGGTCTCTGCCCGAGACCGAATTCCGTGCTGGACTGGCTGAGATCATCAAGGCGGGCATCATCGGTGACGCGGAGCTGTTCGAGGCGTTCGAGGCGCGCACTTCAGGGGAGTTGGATGTGCGTTGGCTCATCGAGCGCGCCCTTCAGGTGAAAATCGATGTGGTGGAGCAGGACCCCTACGAGACGGGTCGACGCGCGGTGCTCAATCTAGGCCACACCTTCGCCCATGCCCTGGAGGTGCTCTCAGAGTACAACCTGCATCATGGCCTGGCCGTTAGCGCGGGGACCGCGGCGGCCGCATGTGTGGCCGAGCAGCTCGGGCTCTGTTCGGAAGCTACGCGGGAACGGATCGTATCCGTGTTGCACGCTCACGGCCTGCCCACGAGCTGCAATACCCATCCGCCGCAAGCGGTGTATGAGGCCATGCGGGCCGACAAAAAGCGAAGAGGTTCCACATTGCGCTTCATCCTGCCCAAAACAATCGGAGAAGTCATCATTGAGGATGGAGTCGATCGTGAGGATGTCATTCGAGCACTGGAGAGATTGTGCGCATGAAAGCTGCTTATCTGGTCATTCACGGGCCCAACCTCAACCTGCTGGGGCAGCGCGAGCCAGAGATCTATGGACGCACGACCTTGGAGGACATTGATGCTGAGCTACTAGCCTGGGCTAGAGATGAAGATGTGACTTTGCGCATCGTGCAATCCAACCACGAGGGAGAGCTGGTCGATGCCATTCAGGAGGCGGCCTCGTGGGCGGATGGCATCGTCATCAACCCAGGGGCCTACACACACTATAGCTATGCCATCCGAGACGCCGTGGCGGGGATAGCGCTTCCTACAATCGAGGTTCACCTCTCGAATATTCATGCGCGAGAGGCCTTCCGGCACACCTCCGTCATCGTGCCGGCGTGCCGCGGTCAGATCTGCGGACTAGGCCATCATGGCTATCTGTTGGCCCTTCAAGCTCTGCTGCGAGAGGACGCCCCGCGCAAAGAACCCTAAGAATGGAGAGGGCTGCTATCTGACGCGAATCAGGTGCGTCAGATAGCAGCCCCCTGCGCTCAGGCTGCTGGAATCCGGCCGGGGTTCAGCGTCGGCGCAGGAATGTCGGGATGTCCAGGTCGGAATTATCGAATGGGCGCTGCGACGAACCAGACGACGGGATCGCGCCTGACGACCGAGCGGCCGTGGAAGGCACCATGACCATACCGCTCTCATCGAGGTCAAAACCGGTGGCGATCAGGGTGATCTGTAGCTCGCCCTCGAACTCGTCATCCACCACCGCACCAAAGATGATATTCCCATCTGCCGCGGCGGTTTGCCGGATCAGTTCGGCAGCCTGGCCAACCTCGGCCAGGGCCAAGTCCGATCCCCCCTTGATATTGAAGAGCACGCCCTGGGCGCCGTGGATGGTGATATCGAGCAAGGGGCTGGTGATGGCCTGCTGAGCAGCGGCCAGGGCGCGCTCATCGCCAGAGGCGTGCCCAATGGACATCAAGGCAGCGCCGCCGCCATCCATGATGGCCCGCACATCGTTGAAATCCACATTGATCAGCCCAGGCACGGTGATCAGCTCCGAGATGCCTTGAATGCCCTGACGCAGAATCTCGTCTGCTACCAGAAAAGCCCGTCGCAGGGGAGCATTTCGGTCGACCAACTGAAGTAAGCGATCGTTCTGAATCGCGATCACCGTGTCGACCTCGTCCTTGAGGTGCTGCAGCCCCTCCTCCGCCACCCGACTCCGACGCGTGCCCTCAAAGGAAAAGGGCCTGGTCACGATGGCCACCGTCAAGGCGTTCAGATCGCGCGCGATCTGGGCGATGATCGGTGAGGCGCCGGTGCCCGTCCCGCCGCCGAAGCCCGCCGCGAGAAAGACCATGTCCGCGTCTTCGAGCACGCTGCGCAATTCGTCACGCGATTCCTCCGCTGCCTTGGCCCCCTTACCGGGATCACCGCCCGAGCCTAGCCCACGTGTGACCTGAGAGCCGATCCGCACGCGGACGGGCGCTGCGGAGAGTGCCAGCGCTTGGGCGTCGGTATTGACCGCGACAAACTCCACACCGGAAAGGCCTGCCTCGATCATGCGATTCACGGCATTGCAGCCGCCACCGCCTACCCCAACGACCTTGATCCGCGCTCCTTCGCTCTGTGAGCCGACGAATGTGCCCATGCATCCTCCTATCGTCCCCTGGATGACATCGACGATTCCCCCGCAGGACAATCCTTGTTCGACGGAAGCCACACACGCCTGATGCGGCTCCAGGAGGAGTGACACTGTGTCCTACGCGTCAACTGACGCCATGGTATCATATCGACTAGGCTTTGTCAATCGCGACAGGCCCCCAAAGCGTCAAAAAGAACGCGGCTCAAAGGCAATGTGTGCTCGAATGCGTTTCGTTTCGTTGACGTATGGTCGAACAATGACTATAATAAGTTCAGAGGACGAACGCTGGCCCCGCTGCCGGATGCTTTCCATCGCCGTGAGGGTATCACCCCCTGTCGACGTGATGATGAGGGAACAGAATGGACTCGATCCGAGCAAGACTCAATGAAGAGCTGCAAGAAGTCGAAACCGAGTTGGCGCGCATCGAAGAGAAGCTAAAGGTTCGCGGCGACTATGGTTTCGGGAGAGGTGATCCCGCGATCTACCAATGGGAGCTCAATCTGTCTCTCAAGGAGCGCTATGAGCAACATCTTGAGGATGTTCAGGCCGCTCTGCGACGTCTGGAGGAAGGCTCGTATGGTGTGTGCGAAAGGTGCCAAAAGGCGATAGAGCAAGAGCGGCTAGAGGCCTTGCCCTTTACGTCGCTCTGTATCGAGTGCGCCAAACAGGCTGCCTAGCCGGCATACCCATCCGCGTTGGCTAAAGCCGAGGCCCCGTACAGGGGCCTCGCTTTGTTTATCGGGGAACAGTCAGCCACTGGAAATCGACAAGCTGCCGTGCTTCCGTTTCGGCGAGACCAGCGTTGACAGACAGGTCTCGACTGCTATAATGCGCCAAGATTCGCTGAGAGGAGGCCAATATGGTCAAAGCGGCAGTCATGCCCGCACCTGATGTTCCAGTTGAGGTGCAAGAGTTTCCGGTTCCCGCTCTTGAGGAGGGGGCCATCTTGCTACACACTGTGTTCAGTGAGGTATGTGGGACGGATGTTCACGTACATCATGGACACCTGGCGGGGGTGCCGTATCCCTTGATTCCCGGCCATGTCAACGTAGGCGAGATCGTCGATCTCAAGGGTACACCGATTGATCTGAACGGCCAACCCCTACACAGGGGGCAGATTGTCACTTTTCTGGACGTTCATGAGACCTGTGGCCATTGTTGGTTCTGCACGGTAGGCAAGGCCTCCACACGTTGCCCGCATCGTCGGGTATACGGCATCACCTATTCTGCCACGGAGGGCTTGCTGGGCGGCTGGTCGGAGATGATCTATCTCAAGCCGGGCGTCAAGGTGTTGCCTCTGCCGGAATCCGTTTCGCCGGAGCGCTTTATCGGAGCGGGCTGCGGATTGCCGACGGCCATGCATGCCATCGAGCGAGCGGAGATCATGCTAGGCGATACCGTTGTGGTGCAGGGTTCAGGCCCTGTGGGACTCAGCGTGGCCATTCTCGCCCAACTTTCCGGCGCGACCACGGTTGTGGTCATCGGCGGTGGCCAGGGTCGCCTGGAGGAGGCGCAGCGCATCGGCGCCGATGTCACCCTCGATATCGAGAGCCTGCCGCCCCAAGAGCGTGCTGAGCGAGTGCTTGACCTCACTCAAGGGCGCGGCGCGGACGTGACGATCGAGGCCAGTGGGAACCCCCAAGCTGTTCATGAGGGGTTCGGCATGACGCGCGATGCTGGCCGCTACGTGATCGTTGGCCAATATACCGATCTTGGCGATATCTCGCTCAATCCCCACCTGGACATCAACCGCAAGCATCTGGAGGTGAGAGGCAGCTGGGGCAGCGATTTCTCACACTTTTGGCGAGCGTTGCGCGTCGTGGAAAAGCACGGTGACCGCTTTCAGTGGGAGCGTTTCGTGTCTCGTCGCTACGCCCTTCACGAGGCCAACCAGGCGCTTGCAGATGTGGAGCATTACCGCACGGTCAAAGCGCTCATCGATCCGAATCTCTGAAGCGAGACGGAGGGCGTTCGACAGGGGGCTTCATGGCGAAAGAACTGGCGATCTATGTAAGTGCTGCGCCCGAGATGGACGCCGAATGTGAATTGCTCGGACAGCTCCTGGCAAGTCTGCCCAAGTCGGTCCGCTGGACCATCAAACGCACACCTGGGCCGCACGAGCCCGGCATCCCCGATCTGGAAGCATTGCGTGAGGGTCAGTTCTACGTGATCCTTATCGGCATGGACATTATGGCGCCCATTGGCGTCGAATTGCAGGCCGCACTGGAGGAGGGTGTACTGACCATGGCGTATCGAACCCGCAGGATGGCGCCCTCGCCCGCCGCGGCCTACTTTGCCCAGAACGCACAGGTGGAGTGGGGCTGGTACGATACGCCGCAGGAGTTCGTTCAGCTTCTTGAAAAGCGTCTGATCGCAGAGTTGATCGGCGGTACTCCTGGCTATGGCTTGGGACTCGAGGATCTCGAGGAGTTGTCCGTAAGGCTCAAGGCCCTTGAGGAAGCAGACAACAGCGCAGAGGAGGACGAGCGGCGCGGCGCCGGGCGAGGCGGCGTCATTCTGCCTGCTGGGCATTGATACGGGGCGCTAATCAGGAAGATGGATTTCCCAGGGCATCAAAGCGGATCTCTGGCTCATTGCGGAGTCGCTCCGCGGCCGCTTCGGCGGTCAGGTCTCTCTGAGGATTGGCCAACATCTCATAGCCCACCATGAACTTGCGGATCGTCGCCGAGCGAAGCAGTGGCGGGTAAAAGTGCAAGTGCAAGTGCCATTCAGGATGTGCGCAACCGTCTGTTGGCTGCTGATGAAGCCCCATGCTGTAGGGGAAAGAGGTCTCAAACAGGTTGTCAAAGCGGATCGTCGTGCGCCGGATAATGTCCGCCAGGGAAGTGCGTTCCTCGCTGGTCAATTCGGACACGGAGGTCACATGGCGGCGGCTCAGGATCATTATCTCAAAGGGCCAGAGAGCCCAGAAAGGAACCAAGGCGCAAAAATCAGCGTTCTGACACACCACCCTTTCCTCGTGGGCCAGCTCAAGACGCACATAATCGCAGAGCAAGCATGATCCTTTTTCATCTCGATAGCTAGCCTGCGAGGACTGCTCCAGGGCAGGTAAATGCGGTAGGCTGGCGCTGCTCCAGATCTGCCCGTGAGGATGCGGATTGCTAGAGCCCATCATCTTGCCCTTGTTTTCAAAGATCTGCACATAGTTGATCTCAGGGCGTGCGCCCAGTTCGCGGTACTGGGCATCCCACACATCCACCACGCGCTCGATCTCCGCTACGCTCATTTGTGGCAGCGTGAGACTGTGATCGGGAGAGAAACAAACCACGCGACACAGTCCAGGCTCGCTATGTGCGATGAGCAAGCCTTCTTCATCCATATGCGCTTCTGGGATGTCCAGCATCAAGGCAGCAAAGTCATTGTCGAAGACAAAAGTCGCCTCGTACTGCGGGTTGATGACCCCTTCGGCGCGCTCATTGCCTGGACAGAGATAGCAGGTAGGGTCATACGTTGGGCGCCTGTCCGGGATGGGCCTCTCCAGTTGGCCCAGCCAGGGACGCTTGGTGCGATGCGGAGAGACCAAGACCCATTCCCGCGTCAGCGGATTGAAGCGTCTATGAGGGCAGTCAGGACAGTCGAACCTGACCATTAGGCTCCTTTCGAGTCTTCAGTCTGTCAGCTCATGCCTCAGCGCCCACTGCGATGCCAGAAGCCTGTGAGTCGATGGCTCAGCCCAGTGCTCAGCGATGACGTGTGCCGATCTTCCAAAGCTCGATATAGCATAGGAAATGCCTTCCTATCTGTCAAAACCGATCACGCTGAAATCGTTTGGTTCTCGGCCAGCGCAGAAGTTTGACGCACCGGTCAAGCCTCACTACACTGATCATGCAACGCGCGTGGGAAATCGGTAGTGTGCGGCGTTCGATATGGGGCGGAGATGCTGTGTCCTGACTGTAAACTCTCGGCACCGGGGGGCAGCGCCTGCCCTCAATGTGGTCAACCCATCCCGGAGCGCGAGAGCTTTGAAGGGCAAGGAGACCGCTATCTGCGTGTACTCACGGGGGTAGCCCTCGCACTCTTGCTCCTGCTCATCCTTCTGACGCGCCCTGATCTGCGCCTGGGAGAGCGTCTTGCCTTCTTATGGCAGTCTGGGAGACTGTGGATCTATCTGGCGATCTGTGTGGCCCCTCTGGGCGCGGGGCTCTACTATTGGGCCCTGCTTAGGGAGGAAGAGATCGTCGTAACGGACGTATTTATCGCGCGACGCTCGCACTGGGGTGATGAACGTCTCCTCTGGGCCGATGTGCGCGAGTTCCGTCGCCAAAGCATCCCTCTGCATGCAACGCAGTTGGGGCGTGTTGCTGTTCTGGGCCGGCTCTTCAAAGATAACGAACGCCTCTGGGATCGCATGCCTTTCGTCTATGAGTTGGTCGGCCCATCGGATCAGCGGAGTTCTGAGCGCTCCATGCGTCTCGAACCGGGCACGATCGACGAGATGCCCTGGCTCGTGCAGTTGATCGAAGAGCACGTGGGGCCGGCCGTGATTCTCTGAATTGCGTTCTCTCTATCTCTCTCCGTAAAAGGCCAGCAGCGAGAGCTCACCGCTCGGATATCGCTCCTGGGTCACGGTCCAGCGCTGGAACGACCGTTTCAGCATCTCGAGCGTCTCACGATCTTCGGGGTGTATGAGGACGAGCATCTTGCCTCGAAAGCCCTTCAGCGGGGCCTGATCGGGGCTCATCTCGTGGAATTCCCCACCCCACGTTCGTCCCACAGCGCCAAGATGGGCCTGCACGGCGTGGCCATCATACCAATGGGGCCAGCTCTTGATGCAACCTGGCCCTTCCTCAAAGGCGATGATATGCTTGGCCAGCGCAAGCGCCACAGAGTAGTTTGCGATCCGAGGAGCAACTTGGCGAAACGCCACAAAGTAGGCCCGCGAGGTCTCGCGTAACTCGAGAGCCAGCGGCACCGCCGTCAGCCAAGCCGCCAGGAGGAATGGATTGAGTCGCATCTCCAGGGCGCGCGTATGCATCGCCTCGCCAAGGCCGGCGCCTATCGATAGCGCGAGATGATGCTGTCTCCTCTCCCCTACCATGCTGGTGAGGTATTCGCGCCATGATCTCAGCGCCATGGCCGCCAGCACCAGCGCCGGGCCGATCACCCCTGATGCGCGAAAGCAATTCGGCGCCTCGCCTGCCAGCATGCTTAGGGTCATGGGGGCCGTCAGAGTCATGAGGGCGATGCAGAGCAACGCATTGCCGCCCTTGCGCAGGCGCCCTAGAGCCAGTGCCAGGCCCCAGACGAACAACACACCACTCACAAATCCCAGGTGCCGTTGAAAAGGCACGCCAAAGCGGTTATTGCCATCCCCCCGATAGTTGAACATGAGCGCGCTGGTGAGGATGTTGCGTGTGTATAGCTGGGCGCGTGTGATGCCCGCTCGCTCGATGGATTCCGCGACGAGATCGGAGCCCAGAGACTCGCGCGCCAGGTAGGTTTCGGGGAACTCGGTGGCAAAGCGGATCATGGGCAAGGCCGCCGTGAGGGCTACCAGGAGCGCCAGCCCCAGGCCAATCAGCCGAGGGAAGCGATGTGCCTGCCAGGACAACGATACAGTGGACTCGGCCGTACGCTCAGGCGTCGGCCGTGGTGTGGCGATGACATGGAACAGCACGCCGCCGACCAACATGACGATAACAAAGGCAAAGGCCTTATAGGTCCACAGGCCCAGGCCCAGGGCGATCCCCGTGATGGCCCAATCGCGCGCTTGCCCTCGGCGCAAGGCCCGGGCCGCCCCGTAGAGCGTGAGGATGCAAAAGAGAGGCATCAAGCTCACCCGGTATCCCGAACGGGTCAGTGTCAGGTGCCATCTGTTGGCTGCTAGCAGCCAAGCGGCGTAGCTGGCTGTCTCCCGGTCGAAGCACTCCCTGGCCAGCATATAGATGGCCGGGATAGCTGCGACGCCCACCAAGGCAGAGGTGATGCGAATGCTGTAGGGGCTCAACCCGATCGCCCGCGCCACGCCGGCTATGAGATAGAAGAACATGCCTTCGCGGCCATAGTTGTCTGGAAAAAAGATCAGGTGCTCGGCCCTGAGAATCCGTTCCCCGTCGGTGTAGTTGCAGGGTAGATCCCAACCCAGATCGGCTGGGAGTTGGCGCAATTGGTAGAGGCGCCACGCCGTGCCCACAACGATGGCTGCGATCAATCCCACCTCTGGCCAAGCGATGCGTAGCGATCCATTGCCCCACGCGATAGAGCGCTCGTCTCTATCTGACGGAGGGCTACGGCGGCTGCGTAGAGCGAACGACATCAGCACCACACTGCCGACCCAACCGATCACTCCATGTAGTGTGAAGCGATTGCCGCCCAACCCCAGCCAACCCAAACCAGCAAATGTCAGACTCCAGAGCGCCAGATCGCCGCTGATGGTCAGCGGAGGGCTGGCATGATGAGAAGCGGCCTCGCGGATGTGCCTTCGCATCATGAGCGCATAGATGAATGCCCCGAGGAGGAAGGCCGCCAACGCCAGATGCAGGTGCACGCGCTGATCGGCCATACGCTGCGCAGCAACTGTCAGGATAACAGCGACTGGAATGAGGAGCGCGCTCGCTAGGGGTCGTTCCGGGCCACCCTTCAGGGCCTCGCGCACAAGGCCTCTGAGGCCCTGAAGGCGTGCACTCAGTTTCTGATGCATGCAGCTACTCCCAGTGCGAGCGAGACCACCCGTTGGGCAGCGGTGGAGCACCGGGCCTATCGTTGCCAACCCGGAGCGGCGCTAGCGGCGCCTCGTGGGCTCTGCATTCAGGCTACGCTGCGTGCGAGAATGATCTGAAAGAGCCCCAACCCATGTCGGTTTGAGCAGATCAGCCGAAAGCCGCTCTCTCGCACGCTTGAAGCCGTATCGCGGTTGAGGTGACAGCTTCCGTTGAGACGATGCCAGGGGCGATCGAGACCGTCGGTTATCCTCCGTAGCAGTCGCCGTTCCCCACGGACATGCTCCAGCATAATCAGCCAACCGCCGGGGCGCAGAATCCGGCGGATCTCGGCCAGTCCTCGATCCGGATTCTCTACGCTACAGAAGAGCAAGGAGGTAAACACCTGGCCGAATGCATTGTCTATGAAGGGAAGGTGCTCGATATCTGCTTGGGCGTACTGAACGCGCGCTCGCGTCGGTCGGGTCTGCGCCCGATCGAGCATGGCTTTGCTCAGGTCGACCGCCACAATCTCGGCGGCAGGTTCATACAGCGGTAGATTCACGCCCGTGCCCACGCCAAGCTCCAAAACGCGTCCATGGGCGTAGGGGTAGAGGCGACGCCGGAGTCGGCGCAAGATGAGCCATTCCAACGGGAGCATGCCCAAATCATAGCGCCACGAAAGGCGGTCGAAGACGCTCATGGACTGGAGGGCGTAGCCAGCCCCTGCGGGAGCACCGAGACGCCCGGCTGATAGGGCAAAGGCATACGATAATAGGCACCCGCGGTCCAGTGGCCCGCTTCCACAAGGCGCCACTGACCTTGCACCTGATCCACTGGTACAGTGAGTAGAATGATGGCCGTAGCTCCTGGCCCAAGAGGAGCCAGGCGCGATTGACTCGCGGCCAGGGGTGTACTCCCGTCCGGTTTCCAGCCCCATACCTCAACTGCGTCCGGCATGGCCACGCGAGTGCCACCATTCGTGAGGCTCAGCACCACGGTTAGAGAGCGACCTGATGGATACACCTCGGCCCGATCGACGCGCAACTCTGGACCCGATACGGTAAATGAGCCATCGAGCTGATCGAACCATAGCATCTGCTTGCCCACAAGCAGGCCCAGCTGGAGCGTGTGCCACAGGCCCACGTTCTGTGGCACCGTGGTGCTGGTGAGCGGAAAGAGGGCCGCATCCTGAGCCGAGACCCTCCCTGGCTGCCCATATGAGGCGTGCCAGAGCGTCTCATCGGGCCGGGTGCCGCGCATGATGAGATCGTCAAAGACGATCTCATGCTCTCCATCATTTCGCAGCGCGATCTCAAAAGCAATCGAATCGCCAACATCCAGGGCGCGGTTCGCCATGCTAATCTCGGAGACGGTTAGGGGAAGAGGCTCGACGATGAGCTCACCGGTCGTGTCTAGGCGATGACTCGCGCCTTCCACCATATAGATCAAGTGCGAAATCTCCCACTGACCAGCCAGACTTGGGCGACCAGAGACCACAATCTCCATACCCGATTTGGCGTCCAAGCTCCACGCGCCACGGGCATCGAGCACCAGGGCCGTCCCGCTGGAATGCAGAAGAAAGAGCTGTAACGCGTCAAGCTGCAACGGCTCCAAGCCTTCATTGCGAAACGGGATCGAAAGCTGAGCGATCTCGCCCAGCGTAGGGCTCTGCCGAACCGATGTGACCGGACCACCCAGGGCTGCTTCAGCTTCGCAGCCATCATTGGTGATGATCGCGCCCTCGACAAAGTCCGTCAGGGGCCATCCAAAGAAGCGCTCCAGTTTGGCCATATCGGGGCGTACCCATTCGTTACCCTGTCGCACGAGGAGTTCGAGATGCAGATGGGGCACGCTCACCCCGGAGCTGCCCGCGTAGCCGATCAGCTCTCCGGCCTGGACAGGCCGCTCTCCCGACTGAACATCGCTAAGGTGGGCCAGGCGAACAAGCCAGTTGCCGTCCTCACTGGCCACTTCGATATAGTGGCCAAAGTTGGTCTCAAAAGGTCGCTCATCCAAGAGAAAATAGGCCACGCCATTGCAGGGAGCATACAGCGGTGTTCCCTCATCGATGGCAAAGTCAAAGGCGATGCCCCGTGCCTTGCCATGCTCCCAATGCTCAACTGGACCCCATGAGATGCGCTGGCCTTCGCCACAGGCCCAAGGCAGCGCGAGGCGACCGGGCACGGCATAGTCTGGCCCGTCGGCCCTGACGGGCCAGATGCCTTGGCCTAGCAGCGTGAGACTCAGGATCGCGCTGAGCAACCAGATCCTGCGCATGCCGACCTCATGGGAAAAATCTACGTCTCCTAACGGCAGATCAACATAGGGAACCAGGCCACACGCAGCACGCCATCCACGCTGCTCCCCAGGAAGGCCCTGAGCAGAGGCTGATGCCCCGAGCCGCCCATAAGCAGAAGATTGGCGTCCTCCTCCCCCATCACCTTGAGGATCACGTCCACAGGCGCGCCTGTCTCATAACGCGTCCTCACGGTGACTCCATCGGCTTGCACGTATTGCCAGGCGGCGTCGAGCATCTCTCGATCGCTCTCGGAGCTCTCCACACTCAAGATCAGGCCCTCTACGCCCCACTGCGTGAGCACATGGCGAAACACAAACAGGGCCTCGCGGGCCTTGGGGCTTCCATCGTAGGCCAAGACGGCCCGCTTCAGGGGTGTGGATCTGGTGCCCGGCACGGCCAGAATGGGGCGAGCGGCCTGGGCCGCTACGTTCTGAAAGATCGTCCCCAGCGGACGCTCAGCCCACTGCCCGTGGATGCGTCGTTGGTTGATGACCACCAAGTCGGCCCAACGTGCCCTCTCGATAATCTCGTCGGCCACATCACCGTAAGCGATACTGGATGTCGCTCTGACGCCCAGGCTCTGACAGCGCCGCATGAATTCGTCGAGGATCTCGCGACTACGAGCCACGTCCTCTTCTCCCCGAGAAGGAGCCACGTGTAACCCGCGCAGAATGCTATCCTCAAGCCGTGCGATCTCTGCGGCCTGGTCAAGGGCCAACCAGCCCGTCTCCGTCCCAGCAACGGTGACCAGAATGTCTCTGAAGAGTTGCTCCTGTTCGCGAAACTCGACCCGCTCTTCGCGCCAAGTGCCAGCCGGGGGGCCAGGAGCAAGTCCATCGGGAATAAGGATATCCACCAGGCGACGTCGAATGCGACTCCACAGGCGATTTGGTTGCCTGCCAAAGCGCTTCACATAGTCTTTGGCGGCCTGCCACACCGGAATCGTCTGGCCGATCTCCTGAGATAGGTAATAGGCGTGCTCAACGATCCACAGATAGAGGTCGCCAGCCGTGTGGCCTGGAAAATCCTTGAGCAAGTCATCTTCCATGATTGTCCGATAGACGGGAAGATAGACATTGTCGTACCAGCGGGCGACGGCCTCTTCCCACGCTAGATCGACGCCCTCATCACGTCCCACAAAATACCTATGGACGCGGATATGCTCCAAGATTTTGACATAATCACCCGGCATGGTCAGTTCTAGGTCGTAGCTGGGTCGGAGTTCGTCAAGCTTGGTTTCTTCAAGGAATCTTCGGTGCGCTGCCACCAGGTCCAAATCATCAACGGTGAGATCGGCGCTCACCGGCACACGGCTCTGAACCTCGACGACTTCCGCATCAATAAAGGCCTGGCCCTGGCGGCGTGCCACCGATACGCGATGATGCCCATCTACGACGAAATACGCATCGCCGACCTTGTATAACGACACGGGCGGCAAGGTCACGCCTGTGATAAAGGCCGAGTCGACACTCACCCACTTGCCGCGCGAGTGCTTTTGCGTGGGCAGAAAAGCGCGGTCGAAATCCTGGCTCCGCCCCAAACTACCCACGATCTTGTCCAGGGGCACCGGACGCAGGCCGCGATAGCTCTGGCCGTGAAGGCCGATACTCTCACTGAGTTTCTCAAACGGGATCAAGTCGATGTTCTTGCCCGTCAACCTAGCCCAAAGACGCCTCAGGCGCCCTTCATTGGTCGCCTTGAGGAAATCCTGTCGAGCGCGGGCTATGGGGTAATGCTCTCTGCTGTCCATTTCTCTGTATCACTCTCTGATGCGTACACTTGCCATTATAGCATGGGCGATTCAGGGCGACAATCACGCGAACCGCAAATCGCCAAGCACATAGCGTGTTCCCTAGCCCGAGCATCATAAAGCCACACCGACACGGGGATGCAAAAGACACGCCAACAACAACCGCTCAGTAGGCAGAAGAACGCCATCTTGGTGCCGGGCCAAACGAGGGTCAGCTATCCGCGCCCAAAGGGCAAGCGCAATCTCTCCAGCGCTTCAGTTCGCAGGGACAGCCCAAATCCGGGCGCACTAGATGGCTGCAGCTTGCCAGCTATGGGCAGCGGCTCGCCCTCAAAGAGCGAAAGGGTCGCCTCCGCCTCTGACAAGCACATACCCTCGGCCAGGGGACAGTTGTGGCGTGTCATCATCAGATGCAGCGATGGGGCCATGCCGCCTCGATGGGGCATTATCGGGATGCCATAGCCCTCGGCCAGATCGCAGATCGCCAGCACATCCGTGAGCCCGCCGGTCCAGCGGAGATCGGGCTGCAGGATGTCGACCGCCTCCCTTTCCAGTAGCAGGCGCGCGGCGTGGCGCGTGTAGGTGTGCTCGCCCCCCACGATGCGCGTGGTCTCGACGCGCTGTCGCAATGTGGCGTAGCCCTCGATATCGTACGGCGGCACCGGCTCTTCGATGAAATAGAGGTCATAGGGGGCCAGAACGCGCGCCATCTCGATCGTGTAGGGCACGTCCCAGCGGCTGCCGCAGTCGATCATGAGGGCCATAGTGGGGCCGACCTGTTCGCGCACTCGGGCGATAAAGGCCTCGTTCCTGCGCTGGCCCTCTCGCCCATCGGCCGGCCCATACGGCGCGCCGAACTTGACGCCAAAACAGCCGATCCCTTTCGCCCACAGCGGATCGCGGTTCGTGGCATAGATCGGCAGGCTCTCTCGGACCCGATCGCCGAGCAGCGCCCAGACCGGCTTGTTCAGGGCCTTGCCCTTCAGATCCCAGAGCGCCAGATCCACGCCGCTGATGGCCATCAGCACGATGCCGGCCTGCCCATAACGCAGTGTGGCGTGATACATCGCCTGCCACAGGGCCTCAATCGCCATCGCGTCGCGGCCAAGCAGGAGCGGCGCCAGGTAGTGCTCGATCACATAAGCCCCCGGCCAGCCGCCACCGCCGAGGCCGAGGCCCACCAACTCGCGATCCGCTTCGATTTCCACCAGCAGGGAGCCCGGCGCGGGCGACGGCCGGGGGACCCGCGTCGGGCTTGGCTCGGATGATCCGAATGTCACCGGTCTCTCGACTTCCCGAGCCCAGAGGGCCCTTTCCTGGACGACCGTGGTGTGGATGGCGGTGATGCGCATGAGGTTCTCCTATACATCAACGGTGCAATAGGCTGGGCCAGCCTGCCGCGGCCGTCGGGACCAAGCCGTTGGACGATTATGGTGTGACGTGGCGATGTACGTCAAATGTAGGGCTTGCCAGGGGCGACAGGGCAGTAGACAGATCGGGCTCAGAAGCCGGCCGGCTGCGAGGTGGTGCGTTTCTGAGCTTGACCAAGGCCGGTACAATGGTTCAGAATCAGGAGCACGGCGGGTGTCCAGGTTATCCGGTTGGCCTTTGAGCGAGGATGCCAAGTGCCGTCGGGGCCACCCATGAACGGCGTGAGCGCGGCTCTTGCTCCGGAGGCAGCGACGGGGTAGAATGGTGTCAGACAGGATGGCGTCGGGGAGTGCCCCTGCAATAGGGTGATACTAAGGAAGAGAAACATGGCAGACATGGAGCGTAAGGCTGCGTTCTACCTGGGCAAGGAATACGATCTGGCGAGCGGTGACCTGGCCGGCGACGAGCCATTGATGTACGACGCACGCGATCTGACCACGCACGCGGTGTGCATTGGCATGACCGGGAGTGGCAAAACCGGTTTGGGCACCATCCTATTGGAGGAGGCCGCCCTCGACGGGATCCCCGCCATCGTGATCGATCCCAAGGGCGACATGACCAATCTTTTGCTTACCTTTCCCGATCTGCTGGCCTCTGACTTTGAGCCTTGGGTGAACCTGGATGACGCGCGCCGCAAGAATCTCTCCGTGCCCGAATATGCTCGCAGCACGGCCGATCTGTGGCGCAATGGCCTGAGTGAGTGGGGCCAGGATGGCGAGCGCATTCGTCGCATGAGGGAGCGGGCCGAGTTCGCGATCTACACCCCTGGGAGCAACGCCGGCCTGCAGGTGAGCATGTTGCAGAGCCTTCAGGCGCCCGCGCTATCGTGGGATGACGACGAAGAGATCCTGCGCGAGATGATCGCCGGCACGGTGTCCGGCTTGTTGGGACTGGCAGGCATCCAGGCCGATCCGGTCCAAAGCCGTGAACATATCCTGATGGCGCATATCTTTGAGCATGCCTGGCGTCGCGGCCAGGATCTGGACATGGCCACTCTGATCGAGGCGATCCAGCGACCGCCCGTGCAAAAGCTGGGTGTTTTTGACGTGGAGACCGTCTATCCCGAGCGCGATCGCTTTGCTCTGGCTATGGCGCTCAACCGGGTGGTGGCCTCGCCCAGCTTTCAGAATTGGCTCGAAGGTGCCCCCTTGGACATGAATGCGCTGACGCACACGGCCGAGGGCAAGCCGCGGGTGTCGGTCTTTTATATCGCCCACCTGGAGGACGCGGAGCGCATCTTTTTCGTGACCATGCTGCTGCAACAGGTGCTCGGTTGGATGCGACAGCTCTCGGGCACCACGTCGCTGCGCTGCATGGTCTATTTCGACGAGGTGTTTGGATATTTTCCGCCCTACCCGGCCAATCCGGCTAGCAAACAACCCTTGCTCTCGCTGCTCAAGACCGCGCGCGCCTTTGGCATTGGCCTGGTGCTGACCACACAAAACCCCGTGGACCTGGACTACAAGGGACTGACCAACGCTGGCACCTGGTTCATCGGCAAGCTGCAGACCGACCGCGACAAGGCGCGCCTGTTGGAGGGCCTGGAGGGCGTCATCTCCGAGGCGGGCACCATGCTCGATCGGTCCTATCTGGATCGGCTGATCTCCTCGCTCGACTCTCGGGTATTCATCCTGCACAACGTGCATGCCGATCAGCCGATCCTGTTCAAGACGCGCTGGGCGCTCAGCTATCTGCGCGGGCCGCTGACCCGTCGTCAGATCAGGGCACTGATGGACCCCGTGAAGGCAGAGCATGGGGGTGCGGCGTCTGAGGCACTGTTCGAAGTGCCGCCGGCTCGCGAGCCTCGTATGGAGCAGGCCGAGAGGCCGCGCGCCACGACTAGGTCGGTTCAGCAGGCCAAGCCCGAGATTCCAGAGGGGTACAGCCGATTGCAGCCTCGCGTGCACGGTCGGATATCCCAGTACTATCTAGCGATCGATACCTCGGATCGTCAAGCCGAGCGTGAATTTGTGCGCAGCCAGGGCGCGGGTGGAGAGGTTGAGCAAAGCTATCTGGCCTATGTGCCTCATCTCCTCGGGCGCGCTTCCGTGCTCTACACGGATAGCAAGCGCACACGCAGCAAGGAAGAGTCGCTGACCTATCTGGTGCCGCTTTCTGATGCGAGTGGTTTCATCGAGTGGGAACGACACCTGATGCACGGGCTGGAGCGTCAGCACCTGGAATCTCAACCCCAGGCGGATGCGCTCTATGGCATCGTGCCGGCCAGCCTGACGTCCACCCCGGCATACACCCAATACCGCGATGGGTTGATCGACTATATCTATCGCGAGCACAGCCTGCCGCTGTGGGCGCACGCTGAGCTGGGTCTGCGCTCCGAAGTGGGCGAGACAGAACGCGAGTTTGCCGCTCGGGTGCAGGAGGAGGCCCGGCGACAGCGTGATGCCGAGCTCGAGAAAGCGGGCGACAAGTACGCGCGCGACCTCGATCGGCTCCAGGGCCGCCTGGACAAGGAAGAGCGCGAGTTGGAAGACGATCGCATCGACTTTGAGGGCCGCAAACGCGAGGAGCTTTTGTCTGCCGGCGAGTCGATCCTGAGCATGGTGTTGGGCCGACGACGCTCATCGGCGCTCTCCCAGGCCAGTCGTCGTCGGCGCATGACGCAGCAGGCTCGGGCGGACATCGAAGAGTCGGAAGAGGTGGTTGAGGATCTCCAGGAGGACATCGCCGAACTGCTCAAAGAGCGCGACGCGGCCTTGGAGGAGGTGCGGGCCAAGTGGGCCGATGTGGCCACGCAGATCGTCCAGGAGCCGATGAGACCGAAAAAGACGGATATTCGCGTAGAGGCCTTCGGGCTTTGCTGGGTGCCTCACTGGCTGTTTGTCTATCGCGATGGGCGCGGAAACGCGCGCGAGGAGCTTGTGCTCGCCTGCACCGCGGCTGGGGAAGCCTGATTGGGGGCGCGGGAGATGAGCAGCTCTTTTCGTGATTTCAGCGCGCTGGTGCTGCATCTGCGCAAGGACAAGGATTACCGGCTGCACATCGAAAACCGCAGCAGCGAGATCTCGATCATTGCCATCCACGGGGGTGGCATCGAGCCGCTCACGAGTGAGCTGGCTGGGGCGGTCGCGGGCGGGGAGTACAATCTCTATGATCTTCAGGGTCTTCGCCCGTTCGGCAACGCGGCCATGCGCATTCCGATCGCGCGCTTTGATGAGATGCGCCTGCGTGGCTTGCTCGAGCGCAGCCATACCGCGCTGAGCATCGACGGGGTGCCGGGGGACGACCTGGTGGTGCATTTGGGCGGGCGCAACAGCCGCTTGAAGGCGATCCTGAGTGAGGCCTTGGGCGAGGCCGGTTTTGAGGGCGGCTCGCTGGTCACCCCCGGCGCGGCGCACCATCCTCAACGATTCTACAATCTCACGCGCCTGGGCGGGCTCCATCTGGAACTGCCCCACGCGCTGAGGCGTGAGATGGTGCAGGGCGATCTGACCGGCTTTGGGTGGCAAGAGCCGGAGGTTTGGACGCAGAGTTTTGGGGATTTCGTCAATGCGGTGCGTGGAGCGCTCGAGGCTTATCTCGCCGTCGTGCAGACGGACCTCGATCTCACCATGGAGCGTTTCGAGAAGGCCACCCGCTCCTTTCCTGCCTCGCTCCGCCGAGACAAAGACAATCATCACCACTAGGCTAACGCCACTGTGAAACGCACTTGCCTTGCTCAGGAAACGCGCGTGGATTCCAGCTCGGCCTGAGCTCTGGCTCAGGCCGAGCTGGGCATTCCTGCGCCCTGGCATCTTGGCCAGAATCTGGCCATATCACCGTCGCACCTGATCCAGGAGATCCATGCCTGCTCGACACGAGCCCACTGTGATCCGCGTCGACCATCGCGAGTTGGCGAGTGGGGTGCCGGAGCGTCTCAAGCAGTTCGATTGGGTCAGGCTGGAAGTCGAGCAACTCGAGTTCGCCGACTATCTGCTCAGCGCGCACCTGGCCGTGGAGCGCAAGTCGGCCCCCGATTTCGCCGCCTCGATCCTCGATCGGCGCCTTTTCACCCAATCAAGAGAGCTCTGCTACGCCTTTGAGCGCGTGATCTACCTCGTCGAGGGGCCCGACCTCTACGGGGTCAGTCGTCTGCACCCCAACGCCATTCGCGGCGCGCTCTCCTACCTCGCCGTTCTGGCGGGGGTCTCGGTGCTGCGCAGCGAATCCGTCGAGGACTCGGCCATCCTGTTGGCGACCATGGCGCGTCATGCGCAGCACGGCCTGGGTTATGAGGTCCCGTACCACGCCAAGCGGCGCAGCGAGTCCCCCAGCCTGCAGATGCGCTACCTGGCGGAGAATCTGCCAGGCGTCGGTCCGCGGATGGCCCACCTTCTGCTGGAGCGCTTTGAGACGCTCGAGGCCCTTGTCACCGCCAGTGAAGATGAGTTGCTCAAGGTGCATGGGATCGGGCCCAAGACGGCAGCGGGTATTCGGGCGCTCCTCACCAGGCGTTATGCCCCTGAAGAGGAGCAGTAGATCTGAGCCCCAGGGATGAGTGGCACGACTGCAGACGGGCTTGTGTACAGGTTATCCTCAGGAAAAGGTGACATGGGTTCGCAAGAGGTGGAGTAGACAAGATGCGCGTCAAGATAGCTCACACCTGGGGCACGCTCAGGAACAGCTTCTGGTTTCTCCCGCTCGAGCTGTCGGTGATGACCGCCTTGCTCTCGCTGGGCATGGTGGCGTTGGATCGGTATGCTGACTGGGACACGGTCTACATTCTGTCATGGTTCTACCGCGGCAGCCCGGATGGGGCCCGAGCCATCCTGTCTACCATCGGGGGCTCGATGATCGGTGTGGCGGGCACCGTGTTCTCTATCACCATTGCGGTGCTCTCTTTTGCCTCCTCGACTTTTGGTGCGCGCCTGCTGCGCAACTTTATGCGCGACCGCGGCAACCAGCTTGTATTGGGCACCTTTGTGGCCACCTTTCTCTATTGCCTGCTCGTCCTGCGAGCCGTGCGAGGGGCCGATGAGGGGGCCTTTGTGCCGCACCTCTCGGTCACCATGGGCATCTTGCTCGCCATCGCCAGCCTGGGCGCCCTGATCTATTTCATCCACCATATCTCCGAGTCGATCCAGGCAGGCAAGGTCATCGCCGACGTCGGTCACGATCTGATGGCGGCGATTGACGCGTTTTTCCCCGAGCGAGTCGAGCGTAGCATGCCCGCTGAGGACGGTGGCGTGGCCACGACTCTGTCTCAGATGATGCTGGACGCAGCCCCCATTCCAGCGCGACAGAGCGGTTATGTGCAGGCCGTCAATGCGGGACACTTGTTGCAGCTGGCCATGCATCACGACCTGCGATTGAGTCTGCATCATCGGCCCGGTGACTTTGTGATCGAGGGCCATGCTTTGGCCCACGTGTCACCGGCGGATAGGCTGACACCGCGGCTGATCGGTGACGTCAATGACGACTTTATTCTTGGTCCCGAGCGTACGCCAACGCAGGGGGTGGAGTTCGCGCTGAACCAACTGGTGGAGATCGCGCTGCGCGCCCTCTCGCCCAGCATCAACGACCCGTTCACGGCCATGGCGTGTATCGACTGGCTGGGAGCAGGCCTGTTCCAGGTGTCAGAGAGGCAGACGCCCTCGCCCTACCATCACGATCGGGCGGGTTACGTGCGGCTGTTCACCCGGCCAGTCACCTTTGCCGGGCTCGTGGACACTGCCTTTGGGCAGATTCGTCAGGCGGCCCGGAGCAATGTGGCCGTGATCGACCGATTGCTCGAGACCCTGGCGGTGCTGATATCCCATGTGCGCAAGGAAGAGCAGCGTCAAGCTCTGTTGATCCAGGCCGAAGCAGCCTACCGCGGCCTGCTCGCAACGGGCCTAGAAGCCTGCGATGAGAAGGATATCGAAAGGCGCTTTCTCGCCGTGCAGCAGGCGGCCCACGATGTGGGATCTCCGCCGCGCTCTTGAGGAGGCGGTCGATATTGGGGCCTGGTGCTATCTATGGCATAATCATATTTCAGCAATGAGATGCCGAGGGAATCTGTGGCGGCAGCATACCAGTCGTTTGAGCGTAGCCAATTGGATCGGCAGGCACATGTGGGTTGCAGCCTACTGCGGGCGGTCTCAAGAGATCTCTGGGGCAACGGATGAGGCGGGAAGATTCATGGACTATCAGGCGCTACTGACCGAACTTGAGCAGCTCGTGCGCGAGACGGCCGAGCTGTGGGATCCGGGCTGGGTGACCTTTAACTGGCGACGCTATACTTTCGATCACGTGCAACGGGTCAGGGGCCTGGCGCTCACCCTGTGCGAGCGCGAGGGAGGAGACCTTGGCGTGGTTGAGCTGGCCGCCCTGCTGCATGACATCACCAAACCCTACGATGGCGAGTATCAAGTGGATGAGCAGGGCAAGCGCGCCGTAGATGAGAACGGCTACTGGCGCAATCGGCTGCGCCCGCCCCAACGGACCAACGCTGTGACAGCCCTCTATGACGGTTTGGGCCTTGCTGGACAGCTCCACAACGACTCGGGCGCCGTCATCGCCGAGCACCTTTTGGCGGCACGCGGCGTGAATGCCGAGACCGTGGCCCGAGTGGCCCAGACCATCCGCGATCATCTGCGCGTGAGCAATGATGCGCCCGTCGAAAGCCGCTGCCTGTATGATGCCGACACAATCGACGCCAATATCGGGCTGCCGGCGTTTGTGCGCAATATCTACATCAACCTCCACTTTTTCGACCAGCGCAAGCCACCTGACACACCGCCCATCGCAACGCTGCTGCGCGACGAGCCGCTCGGCTTCCTGGGGCCTTATGTGGGCGAGAACTTGCCCCGTTGGGTCGCGGGCAAGCGCCAAGACTTTATTCCGCGCCTCACCACGGCTGCCGGGCGCGAGTTGGCCGCCATCCGTCTGCGCCGACTCGAGGGCACCTTCAGCTGTCTGGCTTCCGAGCTCGACACCTTCTCGCCCAACGGCCACAGGCAATGTCTGGACATCGTCACGCACTATATGTACAACCGCGACGATCCGAGCATCGCCGAGGAGACGGCGCGGCTGGCCGAGCGATGGCTCTCAGACGAGGTCTCCCCCGACGCGAAAGAGCTCCTCAAGCGCCTGCGGCGTGAGATGGCTGGCGTGGAATAGTGCGCACCATAGCAAGCGCCCGGCTTTGGAGGACAGAAGCCGGGCGCTCATCTGCAACTATATCTGCCCTTGATCCCGGACACACATCGAGTGCGGGCCTCTGCCTCTCTGACTGCCGCCCTTCGGTTGGCGTCTAGCGCCCGCTGATCAGTGCCGCGTGTGCTCCAGCGAGTTGCTCACGTATAGGAATCCGTTGGGGGCATTTCTCCTCGCACTGGCCGCATTGCACGCAGGCATCGGCCCGCCCACCCGAGGACTCGCCCCAGTTGGCATACGCATGACGTGCGCGTTCCCATAGGCCGTATACACGCGCCTCGTTATAGATTTGGAACACGCGCGGGATGTTGACCTCTTGCGGACAGGGCAAGCAGTATTTGCAGCCAGAACAATAGAGATCCGCCATGCGCTTGAGCCGCTCCAGGTGCTGCTCGATGACCTGCCTTTCGTCATCGCTCAAACTGGAAGCGTCCGACGCTGTAGCTACGTTCTCAACTACGTGTCGCATTGTACTCATGCCGGAGAGGGCGACCGAGACATCGGGATTCGAGAGCACGAAACGGAGGGCCAGCTCAGGTACG